>NZ_RAVY01000071.1:0-40641 GCF_003611625.1 Corallococcus sp. CA054B | reverse complement strand
GAGGAGGGGAAGGAAGGGGAGAAGGGGTATTGCAATGCACCCCTCGCTCTTGCTACAACAAAGGCCCCAATAATTCCTGGGAGGGGTTTTCGTCTGCTTGACAGCTCAGCCGCCCGGCTGATACTAGAGTGGACAGATAGGAGCCGCCTTATGGGCGAAACGTTCGGAGAGATGATGCGAACCCAGAGACTGAAGACGGGCAAGACCATGGGAGACCTCGCCCGCTATCTCGGCGTTTCCGTCACCTACGTCTCCGATGTGGAGCGGGGAACGAGAGCCCCGCTTACGCCGGAGAAGATTCTCAAGGTCGCGAATTATCTCGACGTGGATTCCAAGCCGCTGCTGGCTTCCGCCGCCCTTTCTCGAGGGGCCTTCGAGCTGAACGTCAACGTTGCGACGAGCGCGAAGGCCATGGAAGTGGGCGCACTGCTGATGAGGGGCTGGTCCGACTTGTCCGACGATGAATTGGGAGACATCCAGAAGATCATCCGTCGGAAGGAGAAGTCGAAGTGAAATTCAACAAGGGCGGCGGCGGGCACTGCGCGGATCGGGGCCAGTCGTACGGATCCATCGAGACGGCTGCGGAAGGCGTACGGGCGAAGATCTCCCCCAAACTGCCGCTGACTCAGGCACTTGCTGGGTGCCAGGTCTTCGAGCGGTTGGGTCTCTTCAAAGTCGTGGTGGACAAGAAGACGGTGGGACTTGATCCTGCAGTCTCCAAAGTTCCCGAGGGCGTCGAGGCGCTGTCGCTCTACTGGCGCGAGAAGAACGTCATCGTGGTGGCTCTTTCCGAGCAGACCTACGGGCGCCTCGAAGAGGACGACTACCGGGCGCGGTTCTCTGTGTACCACGAGGTGGGGCACGCAGTGCTTCACCCTGGAGAACTGCTTCGTCGCGCACTGATGTCGCACAACGCTGCTGCGTTCTACCGCGGGGAACCGCGCGAACACCCCTTGTTCATGGACACGGAGTGGCAGGCCAACAGCTTCGCTGGCGCGATGCTCATGCCAGCGAAGGGTCTTGCCGAGTTGGAGAGGCAGAAGGGGCGCCTCACCACCATCATGGTTCAGCGCGCGTTTCGAGTCTCGAGCGAGGCCGCACTCATCCGCCTCAAGATCTACAACTCAAGAAAAGACGAGCTGCTGGGTACTTGACAGGCGTGCAGGACTTATGGTAGGTTCGGCAGTTATCTAGGAGGAGCCCTACCAGGGCAGTCGTTGCCGTTGCTGTAAAGAGGAAAAGGCTGAGCCTCCAATGGTGGTGCAACACCATGGAGACTCAATGGAGTTAACCCGCGAGCTACTCACCGAAGTTCCTTGGACAGGAAGTAGTAAGTGCGAGTTGTCAGTTCTTTTATTTAGGTACACCCGGGGATCTCGCGTGTCAATAGACGCGTCGCTATCTCCGGTACCTAAGTAAAACTTCCTGCACCTTCAGGGACTTACGCATAAGTCGGTGAGTGGCCCGCTTGCAGAGGAGGAGTGCGAATGCACCCGACCCGCAAGCATGAGCCCGCGCCGCCGGGCTATCGGTACGTCTTCCGCCGCTGGAAGACGGACGAGAAGACCGGCCGGCGCGTCTATCCAAAGAAGGCCAAGGTCTTCCGGATGCTCGTGCCCATCAGCGACGCCAGGAAGTAGGCGTCGCGCACCGGCGCACTGACGCCACCCTACACTGCCCCACTCTTTGGTGGTGGCGCAGTCCTGCGTATTGCCCCCGCCGTGAATGTCTCCGGCGGGGGAGTCCTTCATTTCCACACCTTTACACGCGAGGCAGGCCTGCCATCGGCACCCGTCTGCCCGCTGGAGCACTCTCACAATGAAGTTCAACAACTCGAACATCCCCCCGGGCAAGAAGCTCATCTTCCGCTGGTCGCGCACCGACCCGAGCACGGGGCAGGTCATCTACGCGCGGCGTCGGCCCTTCCCGATTCTGGTGGACGACACGTCCTCCAATCCTCGCTTCCGCAAGCCGGTGGCGCCGTGGTCGATGACGGCCGGTAAGCCGCTGAAGCCGCAGCAGCCCCTGAAGCCGCTGACGCCCACCGGGCCGCTGAAACCGCAGCAGCCTTTGAAGCCGAAGCGCCTGAGCGTGCAGCCCACGTCGTTGTCCGTGATGAAGCCGGTGCAGGCCCAGCCGGCGACGCTCGCACCGGCGAACGTCCGGTACGAGCTGCGCCAGGACATCCAGGATGCTGCAGGCGCTCTCTCGGGCATGGTCCGGGCTGGTTCTCATCTGCCTGCCGACCAGGCCACGGCAATGAGCTTCGCCGAACTCCTCGGAGGTGCCTTGGGGGGCCTCGGAGGAGCTCGCGCCTCCAACATGCTCCTGAAGACCGACTCGCAGAGCCAGGCCCTCATCACCCACAGCTTCAGCGAGATGCACTTGCCGAAGTCGGACGAGATGGTCGGGCAGTGCCGTGAGCTGGCGAACGAACTCGGCCGGAAGGCGGAGCAGCACTCCGGTCCCGGAGGCGATCCGTGGGCTCAGGCCGCGCTTCTCCTCGGCCAGTTCTGCATGAACGCGGCAGCGGGCGCCATCAACGGGGCATCGGCTGGGTACCAGTCCAACCAGGTGCTGGCGAAGCCTACGGACGAACGCGTCGAACGCTTCATCAAGAGCTTCTAGGAGCCGGCGCCATGTCAACCAACTTTCCCAAGACCAACTTCGTCGCTCCGCGCCCGCAGCTCTCTTTTCTCCTCCCCGGCCAGTTCCGCTTCAACCCGGGTAGGAAGCTCGGGCAGGGTGGACTCGGCTATGTCGACGAGATCACCATCGTCGCAAGCAGCGCGAGTGACCTCCCCGTTGGAACCAAGCTTGCCCGCAAGCGTCTCAACGAGAATTTCAAAACCCGGCCGGAGGCCCGCGAACGCTTCGAGCGCGAGATTCGTGCTCTTGCGACGATGTCCCACCCCAACATCGTCACCGTCGAGGGGCAGAACGCGCCCGGTGGCGAACGCTGCTACATGATGCCGCTTTACCCCAATAACCTGCGAAACCATCTCGCGGCGCATCCGACGGGGTTCTCGTGGACGTCGGTGGCACTCTTCATCGCGAAAATCGCTGATGCCATGACGTACGCCCACGAGATGAGGTTCATCCATCGAGACCTCAAGCCCGAGAACATCCTCCTGACGCAAGAGAATGAGCCTGTCATTGCTGACTGGGGACTGGGGTACTTTATCCACAAGGAGTCGAAGGTCCTCCAGCATCTGACCCAGGGCTGCATGGGCACCGAGTACTACTGCTCCATGGAGCAGTGGAACACGGGGAAGTGCTCCCAGACCGGCGACATCTACTCGCTCGGCATGATGTTGGCCGAACTCATCAAGGGATACCAAGTCCCCATGGTAGTGCCGGGCCTCACCGGCACCGGCATCGCCGAGGACGTCGTGCTCGGCAGCACGCATGGCGCACGGATGCTCAACAACCTCATCAGGAAGATGACCCACATCTCCCCGGAGTCGCGGCCTCAGTCGATGGCGGACGTCGCACTGCAACTGCGAATGGCCGTTGCATTCGCCAACGCCTAGAAGGAACCCGAGCCCGAACCAACGTATTGGTTCGGGCTCGGCAGCAGCACATGCCGCTCATGGCCAGCGCCAAACTGGACCCGCCGGAAGCTCGCGCGGCAGGACTGCTGCTCCCGGCTTTGAACCAGGCTGCTTCGGAACACGCCCGTCCGGGCCACCAAGCACAATGCACACGGGATAGGCACTCCCATCAGGAAGGCGTGCCTCTGTGTAGCGAGCGATGACAGCCTCTTTGTCTCCCTCGTAAATCCCAGGCCCCGTCCAAAGCCGGCCGTACAACAGCGTGCCCTCCGGGAGTGCCGGATCCGCCCAGGAGTAGCCGACGATGCGTCCAACAACAGGGCCATCTCGATAGGTGCCGAGCTGGCTCTGATCTCCCGGCTGGTTGATGTCAATGACGGCCTTGAGTTCCTTACGAAGCTTGAGCCGCTGGAACATGGCCTGCGTGGCGGCGTCTGGACAACGAACGTCGGTCTCGGGCTGCGTGGGCACGCTCGGGCAGGCGAGTCCTGCGGTGGCGCACGCTAGCGCGGCAACGTGCCGGGCCAGGGGGAAACGACGAAGGGTCGAAAGGGTAGTGGTGGGCACGAGCGAACTTCCTTTCTCAGATGGGGGCGCGAGCATGCTGAGCGCCAGCCCCAGGGCCAGAAAAACCGCCAGTACGCCGCATACCACCCGCGCCACGACACGCCGCCTGTGGGACCGAACTGGTGCCGCCGCTACGGCGGGATTGTTGCCGTCCGGCTCGGACTCTTCCTCGTCCAGCGGTCCCTTCTCCGAATGCACCTCTTCACCTTCTGAGGTGTCCTCCTCGGTGGGCAACGGCTGCTCCAGGGAAACCTGCCACTCCGGCTTCCTCTTCTCCTTCGCTGCGTCCCACAGGGCCTGCAGGAGGGCTTCAGCGTCGGCGTACCTATCCTCGGGGCGCTTCGCGAGCAGTCGCATGGCGATGTCGCTCAGCGCTCGCGGCACACTCGGATTGAGGACGTGGGGGGCCGAAGGAACCTTCGTCGCGATGGCGAGGACGAGCTGGTCATAGGGCAACTTCGGGTCGAAGGCGTAGCCATCAGTGAGTGCCTCGAAAAGCAGCGTCCCCAAGGCGTAGAGGTCGCCCGCGGGGCCAGGTTCGAAGGCGGCTCCCTCTTCCCAAGAGTCCTCAGCCAGGAAGGCCAAGGACTCGGGAGGGAGGAGGTGCGGCGATGTTGGGGGCACGCCCACCGTCAGGGTGGCCATGCCCGGCTGCCGAGCCACGCCAAAATCGATGAGGACCGGCTGCCCATCCTCCTTGCGGATGAGGATGTTGGTCCCCTTCAAGTCCCGGTGCCACAACTGGCGCCGGTGCAGCCTGTCGACAAGCCGCACCACTTCGGTGAAGACCTCCAGCAACCGCGCGGCAGTG
The DNA here is from genome assembly GCF_003611625.1 of Corallococcus sp. CA054B. Classification (NCBI taxonomy): domain Bacteria; kingdom Pseudomonadati; phylum Myxococcota; class Myxococcia; order Myxococcales; family Myxococcaceae; genus Corallococcus; species Corallococcus sp. CA054B. The sequence continues at coordinate 35,709 of NZ_RAVY01000071.1, read as the reverse complement.
GGCTTCACCCGCCAGCACCACTCGGTGAAGGTCTCCCCCTCTACGTAGTCCGTCACGAAGTAGAGGTAGCCGGACGGTCCCAGCCAGTGATCCAGGGCATGAACCTTCAGCCCGGTGTCGTAGGCCATGTGGATGGCCGCCTCGCGCGAAACGCGGCCATCCGCATCTTCCTCATCCTGCTCCTGCTTGCCCGCCGGCCGTAATGCCACCTTCAGCGTGAAGGGCTGACCAGGGTGCTCCTCGCGCTCAACCTTGAAGAGGCGACCACCGCCACCACCGCCAAGAAGCTCGAGAATCCTCCAGGGGCCAACCTGATTACCGGGCGCAAGGTGGTCAGGATGAAGGGGGGATATCGTCATGGTTCGGTCCTTCCTCAGCTACCGGGCCGTTTGCAGCCACACGCCGCTGATGCGCAGCGACCGGCCACTCGTCGGATCCACCAATTCAAGGCGCAGTTCCTCCGCGGGCTGTTCTGCGGGCGCGCCGGTTTCCACGAGCACAAGACCCGCCTCACCCGGAGCGAGTAGGGGCTTCTCCATGCGTACGGACTTCACCTGGACAGGCTGGCCACGCGCGGTGAAGAGGCGAACAGCACCAGCGCTCCAGGCTCGTTGGCCTACGAGGTTGAGCACGCGGACAGCGACGACTGCCCACGTGTTCGTCCGATAGGTCACTCCACTCTCCAGTTTGAGCCCTCTGGCATCACCCGGAGGAGCGGCCGTGTCGAACCACCTCACGCTGATGGACGGATCCAGGAGTCCGGAGAGAATGAGCCCCGAAGGTCCACCTTCGCCGCACCTGCCTTGAAGCGCGGAGAGCTGCGCCTGTACCTGCGTCAATTCCTGCTGGAGCGCTTCAGCATTGCGTGCGCGGCGCAGAACCTCGACGGCCGCATCTACCTGCTCTCCGGCAGGGACGAGCACGAAGATGGCCTCCTGTGGAGCTGCCCCATCCGCGAAGCGGACGGTGAGGAGAAGCCGCTCGTCATCGGCCAAGTCCACCTTGGGCTTGAAGGTGACGGTGCGCTCCTCCACTACGAAGCGCTCGAAGTGGGTGTCTCGCCCTTGCACCACGACGCTCTTGGGCAGGAGCTGCGAGTCGAACGTGAGGGTGGTGAGAGTCCCCTTCGCCACCTGGACGGAGGCATCCACCGGACTCGCCAGTAGCGAGAGGGCGCGCTGCCGAAGCTGTCGAGGGGAAGGGGAGGGCTGAGCGGCGGCAGTTCCCGCCATCAACAGCACCAGCAGAAAGAGCCGGCATGAAAAGTAGGGCACGTCCGGAAGGACCTCCAAGAAAGCAGCCCAACCAGGCTGCTCCCCAGCTATCGCCCCGGCCGCCGCCTACCGTCCCTTCGCCACCCTGAACAACTCGACCGGATCCACCTCAAAGCCTTCGGCGATCCGCGCGATGGTGGTGAGGGTGAGGTTGACCTCTTCTCCCTCAACGCGCTGATAGACGCGCACCGTCATCCCGCAGCGGTGCGCGGCTTCCTCCTGGGTCCATTCCCTCTGCTGACGCAGACGACGTACGGCAGCCGCCAGCCGTTGCTGGAGGTCTCGGTACACGGGGGACTCGTACTGCGCCGCCCGCTCGGGGCGGCGTCTTCTTTCGGCCTGGCGCCGCACCATCTTGCGGCGGGACCGTAGGAGGGCCTACAACCACCCTACCACGTCACTAAAGACGTGTCTTGTATGTCGTGTCGCCGAGCACGGCTCGAAGGCCGTGGAACGAGGCGGCCTTTCGTTCCAGGAGAGTGTGATGGCGCTGGTGAAGTGCAGAGAGTGCGGCAACGACGTGGCGACTGCCGCGGCGACATGCCCCAAGTGCGGCGCGCCCGTCCGCCGGCAGTTCCTCACCACGCGGCACATCCTCCTCGCCTTCTGCGCCTTGGGCATGTGCTACGTCGGCTCCTGCGTCGTCCTCAACCTGAAGGACACGCCGAGGAAGCGGCCTCAATCCGCTGCGGTAGCAGGGGAACCCAAGCAGGTGGACATTGCCCCCTTGCTTCGGGAGTACGGCGCGAATGAACTCCGGGCGGATGCCAACTACCGGGGCCGCTTCATTCAGACGAGTGGCTACGTCGAGAACCTTGGCCGGGACGCGTTCGACTCCATCTACCTCGTCCTATCGTCCGCCCGTGGTTCAGAGCCGACCAACCTTCAGTGCCAAGTCGGCGATGGACAGTTGGAGCGGGTGGCCAAAATCGCCAAGGGCGCGCACATCACTGTTCGTGGCCGGGTAGATGGGCTAATTTTGCGCAGCGTCATGGTCAGCCACTGTGAATTCATCGACACGTAGCTTAGGTCCTATTTCGGCAGGAGCGAGTGGAACCAGGTGATGATGCCCAGCGCGAAGTGCTGCATCGACACGTAGGTGTCCGCCGCTTCTCCCAGCGCACCAGCAATCACTGAAGGCGGTTGAGCCAGGAGTGCGTCCGCTCGACAAACCATCGAAAAGAAAACTTTCGATGGCGAGGACGCAAGGGCTGCAGCTTCGGGCCTCGCCTGGACTCTCGCAGGGTGAAGCCATACGCCTAGGCCGTTCGCGCACAGGCCGGTAGGCGTATCCCAAGTCGATACACAGGTGCTGTCTACCTTCATCCCCAGGCACGCGCTGGGGGCACCCGCCAGCCGTTGTCCTTCTTCACTACCCTATGACCGCAATCTCCTACCCCTTCAACCCGGTAGGTGATTCGCTTTCATCCCTGCCCAAATAGGCTCATGGAAGATGGTGATACAGGATCCGCGCCCGCTGTTCCTTTGCGAATTGTGATAGCTTAGAGCAGCGAGACCAGCTTCCGGAGAGCGACCCTATAGCGATCAAGGGGCTCATCATTGACCTGGGTAGTAACCCCATGGACCGTGTGCGCCCCAAGAGTGATCTTCGATAGCGGAATGCCTTCGTGGGAGGCAACGACGGAGACGGAGTGCGCGTCGGGGATTTCTAAGAATAGAGCGGCTGGGTTGGCGAGGGAGAAGCTGCCAGGGATCTGGTTCCGCAGGTTACCCACGCGGTTCTGAATCTCCCCGTACATGGCACCAAACGCCTTTGAAGCCTTCTTGTCATACTGCGTGCTTCGGTTTAGCGGGATGAGATGGAGAGAGGGGATCGTAATTCCGTATCGCCTAGCCTGCGCGGCAAAGCTTGCCCCCTGGTACTGGGCAGGCACTCCAATGCCATAGAGAAGCTGGCCAATGTTGTCGATGGCTCGTGCAGAGGAGCCATCAGCGGTACAGGGAACAATGATTCGGTCCGCAGCAAGAAGGGCGATCTCCGTGTACGCGGAGAAGCTCGGGTTGCAGTCGATGAAAAAGACTGCGCTGGGCATCTGCGTGGAGATCGCACTTACCATGTCTAGGAGCCAGCGGTGAACGTTGGCCCAAGCGCTAGCGGGCAACGTCTGGCCAGCGATCTGGTTCATTGCCTGCGTCTGAACTTCGAGCGACGGATCCCCCGCCACCAGTCTCATGTTCCGCGGCAATCTCGTGTTGATCTGCGCGACGTCGACCAAGAAGGACGATTCTGTGCCGGTCCTCGTGTGGGGCTGAATCACCCGCTGGTCGAAGTAGCCGCCCACCGTCTGGCGCGGAGAATTCGCCAGGAGCCGTGAGAGCTGGGCGGACCCAGTTCCGTTGCCGCCCAGCAGAATTTCGCTGACGTTCGCCTGCGGGCACATGTCGATGACCACGACGATCTTGTCGGGGTGCTGTTCGGCATACTCGGCGGCCACAACGAAGGTGACGAAAGTTTTCCCGACGCCGCCTTTGTTATTCCACACGGCGTACCGGGGTAGTGATGCGCCGGTCCTGGGAGCGTTGTTGGTCATGGCGCGCTCTGTATCACACGGCACCGATTGAAACTACTTGTAGGCCTAAAGCGCACAACATTACTGCACCACAGTGCACCGGATTGAGTGTCACCCACCGAAGAGGGTGACGCTCACCACGCCAGGGCCGCCCTCTGCGCCATGTCCATGAGGCCGCGCAGAGCAGGGGGCGCGCTGCGGCTATGCCGCCCCAACTAGGACTCACCGTGCATTTTCAAAACAGGGGTCAGCCCTACAGTGCCCTGATGCCCAACGAGACCAAGAAGCCGTGTGAGCCCCCCCGCATCATCCGGGAAAATGCAGGGATGGCTGGGTGGACCGGAGACTACGTGTGCATGCAGTGCAAGGGGGTCTTCACTGCAAGCGAGAGGAGCGAAATCGAGGCTTCCCGCAGGGCGCCCGAAGCGCCCTGCTCGACCTAATGTAGGACACGCGCTGAACCAGGTGCCAGAACGGGGTGCTTCTGCTGCCTGCGGAGGTCCTGATTCATGCCGCTGGGCCCCCCTTGTAGCCACCCCTCCCACTTTCACCTCACGGCAGGAGACAAGTGCTCAACCTGCCGTAACTCTTGGGGGAAAGTGCCCGTTCGACCCCTCGGAAAAGTGGGTAAGGTCGAAAGGATCACCAGCGCCGACCGTGCAGCCCTGCGCCGGGTGGACCGGGCGATCATGTAGGAAAAGGGGGGACGGGGCAAGGAAGAGGGCCTGGATGAAGGACCCTGGGCCCGGCGCCGGGCCGGCCCGTTCCAGGTCCTTCGCTGTTGACCCACGAGTGGCTGGCCGGTTGAACGGACGTGGCCATGCGCCTCCCTGCCTGCATCCTGCTTTTGCTCCTCTCCTCGGCATGCGCTCCTACAACACTCCTGAAGGCCCGCACGACGCCTTCATTCTGAATGTCCATGCTCCGGCTCTGACGATGGACGACGGCCGTACGCTCGCTGTCGTTGAAGGCATGGAACGGGCGATGCCCGGCATGCGTCTGGCGTGGGAGATCTCCAAGGAAGGAAAGCCCGTCGCGCTATCCCAGCGAGACGCGTGGCTCGCGGCCTCAGCGGCACGAGGAGAGTTTCCGCTCATCTGCAACGGAGACGAGGACTACCCCGTGACGGTTTCCGGACTGCGCAGATCCGCCAGTTCGAGTCCGGGCAGACAACCTCAACTCCAGGTCCATGCAAAGCTGCCTCAGGACTCAGCCAGCATCGCGGTGGCAGCGGATGTGCTGGAGCACGTCGCGGAGGGTATCCGCGCCTATTGGGGGCTCCTGGCGCCGTCATCCGTGATGCAGGTCATCGCGGATCAAACAGGCCCGAAGCGACATGGACCTGAGAAGCCACCTCTGGGACTGCCCGCCCTCAAGCTCCCAGAAGCGATTTCCGCTCCAGAGATTCCACGCCACCTGGGTTGGCTGAACTACTGGTCGGCCGAGGCCGCGAAGATCCTCAGGTTCCCAGACCCTTCACGTGATGCCGAGTGGCTGTCACGCGCCCGGCGCACAGCCACTGGCGGGTGGGTGGTTCGGCTCACAGATGCTCCGCTCGACCCGGAAAACCGCTTGCACCTGACAGCACTCCTGCGGGCCTATGAGCGTTTTCCGGAGATCGGCGGACGCTCGGTGCCTTGACCGCCGCCCGGCGAGAGCTGATGCACAAGCAGGCGGCTTGATTACAACCCATCTAGTGTCTCAACAATACGGTGCGGTACAGAGGCGTAAGGACACATGTGGAATGACGTGGAGCTGAGAGACCTGCCGGCGTGCGCGGCTCGACTGCTGGAGGAGGTGCGCCAGGCGGACGGGTTCGCACTCGTCCGCGAGCAGGTGGCCGAGGCCGAGGCGATTGACGAAGCGCTCATCGCCGAGATGACGGTAGGGCTGGTGAAGAGCTTCGGGATGTACCGCCAGCCTCGCTACCTGCATCCGGAGGCCTATGCCTGGGAGGAGCGGGACGGCGTGCGCACGGCGCGCATCCGGCCGCTGTCCGCCCTGCTCCTCTACTGGGCGGGCGGGGACGTGAGCCCCTACGTGCCGCAGATGGTGTGGGGACAGGGGCTCGTCGACTACCACTACGAGGAGACGGCGACGGAGAACGTGTTGGAGTTCGGCGCGACGAACTTCGACACCTCTGGCGGCTTCGAGCTGGGCTCGCTCGGGGAGACGCTGGTGGAGCTGGCCGAGGACGACGCGCTTCGCGAGCTGGCGGTGTTCGAGCCGCTCAAGAAGCTGCTGCTGGTGCGCACCCTCCAATGCGCGCACGCGGCCGTGCTCCAGGCCGTGAAGTCAGACGCCTTCCGCGAGCTGCCTCGCGCGGAGTCGTTCCGATTCTTCGCCACGCCGGGACACGACGAGCCGACCTGCCTGCTGAGACACGAGCACTGAGCCGCGGCCTACGGAGAGCGCATGGATGCGCTCAACCTCCGCGTGGAAGTCGAACTGGAAGCCGCCCGGCACACGGAGGACCTGGGCCTCCAGGTGGGTCCCCTTCGTGAAGGGAATGCCCCGGAGCCTCAACGCTTCCTCCAGTTCCGGCCTCGTCGTCGCCGGGTCCAGGAACCAGCCCGAGAACTCGTAAGACGCGGGCTCCCCCGGTGGCTCGTACCGGCGGAGCACGAACGTCCAACCCTCCCCCGTCGTCGCGAACACGGTCCTGCGCTCGGTGATGGCCATGCGCTCATGTCCCCAGGTCGCGGTGGGACCCGGACGTCCACCCGATGACACGCTGACATGCCACGGTGGATCCGTTCAGGTGGCTCCATGGACCACCTTCGCAACCCACCGGAATGGCTCGCGCCGGTGGCGGAAAAACGGATCCACCGGGAGTGATCATCCCCACCCGCCAGGGGGTCCCGCTGATCCGTGCTACAGGCCGGTTCCTTGATCAGCCGGAGAGCGGGTGTTAGCACCGCCGAACGCCCGCGGGTTCCCTCCTTCCGCGCCGTTTCTGAGCCTCCAAGTGAACGCCCTCGCCCAAGCCCCTTCGCCTTCGCTTCCCAGTGCCGGCGTCATCTGGACCCGCACGCTGGAAGCCATCCGTCAGGAGGGGCTGCACTACGCCCTCACCTGGCTGGAGCGGATGCGCCCCATGGAGGTGCGCGAGAACGCCCTGGTCCTGGGCGTGCCGGACCGCTTCTTCCGTGACTGGGTGGATGACCACTACCGTTCCATGCTGGAGACGCACATCGCCCGGCTGGAGCCGTCCCTGGGCCGCGTCGCCTATGAGGTCGTCGTCGGCCCTCCGCCGTCGTCCGCGGACCTGCCGCCCACGCCTACCGTCAAGGTGAACTCGATGCGGCCCGCGCGGCTCAACCCGCGCTTCACCTTCGACACCTACGTCGTCGCGGACAGCAACCAGCTCCCCGCCGCCGCCGCGCAGGCCGTGGCCCACCGTCCGGGCCACAACTACAACCCGCTCTACATCTACGGCGGCACCGGCCTGGGCAAGACGCACCTGCTCCAGGCGGTGGGCAATCACATCTGGGAGAAGGACCCCACCCAGCGCATCGTCTACCTCTCCAGCGAGCAGTTCACGAACGAGTACGTGGAGAGCGTGCGCGAGCACCGCATGACGGACTTCCGCCGGAAGTTCCGTGAAGAGTGCGACGTGCTGCTCATCGACGACATCCAGTTCCTGGGCAAGCGCGAGGAGACGCAGAAGGAGTTCTTCTACACCTTCGAGACGCTCTTCGGCCTCAACAAGGCCATCGTGCTCACCAGCGACATGGTGCCCGCGGAAGTGCCCGGCATGGAGGACCGCCTGCGCAGCCGCTTCGCCATGGGCCTGATGGCGGACATCCGCGAGCCCACCTACGAGACGCGCGTCGCCATCCTCCAGAAGAAGGCGGAGCAGGAGGGCCTCAACCTGCCGGACCCCGTGGCGCACTTCATCGCGAAGCACGTGCAGAAGAACGTGCGCGAGCTGGAAGGCGCGCTCGTGAAGCTGTCCGCGATGCACAGCCTCACGAAGCAGCCGGTGACGGAGGAGTTCGCGTCCCAGGTGCTGCGCGACATCCTTCCCGCGCAGCGCACCGTGGACGTGGAGGCCATCCAGCGCGAGGTCGCCCGCTTCTACAAGGTGACGGTCGAAGCGCTGAAGGAGGACCGGCGCCACAAGGCGCTCGCGCACGCGCGCCAGGTGGCCATGTACCTGAGCCGCAAGCTGACGAAGAGCTCCTTCCCGGAGATCGCCTCGCGCTTCAACAAGGACCACTCCACCGTCATCTCCGCCGTGCGCAAGGTCGAAGGCCTGCGGGAGACGGACGCGGCCGTGCACCGCGACCTGTCGGAGCTGGAGACGAAGCTCGGCGGCATGTAGCCCGCATCAGGGCTGTGCCGGTTGTGACGGGGCGGAGACCTCCTCCAGCGTCCTGCCGCTCTCCTGGTCGCTGAGCTCCGCCGAGACGTCTCCCAGCGAGAGGATGCCCACCAGCCGCTTGGCCCGGTTCAACACCAGGATGCGGCGGATCTGCGAAGCCCTCATCTTCTGGGCCGCCTGGGTCAGGTCGTCGTCGTCGTAGACGAACTCCACGCCCCGGGTCATCGCCTGGGCCACCTGGGTGCGCTCGGCGTCCAGTCCCTGCGCCACCGCGCGGATGACGATGTCCCGGTCCGTGACGATGCCCACCAGCTGGTCGCCGTCACACACGGGGATGGGGCCCACGTTCAGCAGGCGCATCTTCTCCGCGGCCATCCTCAGGGAATCAGACGGACGGACGACCTCCACGTCGGATGTCATTACGTCGCTCACTCGTTGCGTTGCCATGGCGTCTCTCCTATGGGGTTCCTCCTCAGCGTGGGCACCGGCCTGTCCGCTGGCATGCGCCGCCATCGCGGGTGTCTGTCCATTTCCCCGGGCGCCGGGCATGCTTCGGCTTCGTGGCCCCTTCGCTCAAGTCTTACGCTTCCAGCCTTGCCGCCGTGCTGTGCCTGTCCGCGTGCGGCGAGGAGCCGAACGGCTACTCGTTGCGGTTCAGCCTCCACTCGAACCGCGTGCGCGCGGCGCGCGAACCCATGCCGCCTCCCGAGTACGCCTTCGAGTCCTCGGACGGCCTCACCTTCCATGTGGACAGTGTGCTCGTCAGGCTGTCCGACCTCCGTCTGGAATTGCCACCGGGCATCCGGTGCGCCAACCAGCAAGGCCTGCTGTCTCCACGGATGACCTGCGAGGACGCGACGGAGAATCAGCCGGGCCGGCTGGCCATGGCGGGCCCGTTCGAATGGGACTTGCGGCAGGGGTTGCCCGTCAAGGCAGGAGGACTGCGCATCCCCCGGGGCGTCTATTCCCGTATCGAGGCCAGGCTGGAACCCGGGACGCCCACCCAGCCCACCTTCAGGTCCCGCTCGAGCTTCAGCTGGCGGAACATGGCCTCCGTGCTGGAAGCGGACTTCCAGTCCGACGCGGTCCTCCGCTTCGAGCCCCAGGGAGGAGAAGGCTCGCTCGACTTCGCCTCGGCGGAGGATGGCTCCGTCCTCCTGGGCTGGCTGCTCGTGGACCGCTGGCTCGATGAGGTGCCCGTGGCGGGCTGTCTGGAGTCCGGAGACCTGACCCTTCCGGGCCACAGCCTGTCGCTGGAGACGGGCCAGGGGGCCTGCGCGGGCGCCGTGGAGCGGATGCGAGGCAACGTCGAAGCCAGCGCGGTGATGGGGCTGTCCCCGCGGTCCTGAAGTGTTTGTCCCCAGGACGTCCGGGGAGGGGATGGCTGTTCTCCTTTCCCCTCCTGAGGCATGCTGGGGGCCTCGCGGGTCCTTCGGGGCTCGCGCATCGGGACGCCCGGCCGGAGGCGCTCCCCCTCACGCAGCGCTTCCGACATGCCCTCCATCCCCTGGTTGCGTACCTCCGGCCTTGCTGTCGCCGTGCTGTGTCTGTCTGCCTGCGACAGCGACCCGGACACCACCAAGCTGCACCTCGCTTCCTACCGGTGAACCCATGCCCATGACCTCACGTTGGCTGTGTCTGTCTTTGATGTCCCTGGGGCTGTCCGGCTGTGACACCGGCACCCAGACCCGGCTCATCTTCTCGCTGAACGCGAACCTGCTGGGCGCGTCTTCCCTGGCGGTTCCGGCCTCCAGCGTCCGGGCCATGACGTCCCCGCCCACGCCTCCCGACATCACGTCCGGCGACGGCATGCGCTTCCATCTGGAGGACGCCAGCGTCCGGGTGTCCGACATCCGTCTGGAATTGGCCGGGGGGCTCGGCTGCGACGACGTGCGCGACCAGCTCCCGAAGGGCACCGGGTGCGTGCAGCCCGAAGGTTCCCCGGCCACGGTCACGCTCGCGGGTCCGTTCGGCATCAACCTGCCGTCCGGAAAGATCTCCGAAGAGTTCGTGCTGGAGATCCCTCCCGGCACCTACCGGCGGATCGACTTCGTGTTGGGGGAGAACGGCTTCACGGCCCAGACCCTCCACGCCGGGGATGCATCCTGGGGCATGGACCTGGACCTGCCGGAAGGCACGGCCATGTCCGTCGAGGCCGCCTCGGACCTCAGGCTGGAGGAGGGCGGTTCCCTGCGCGTGATGTTCGACCAGGAGCGCTGGCTGAAGGGGCCGCCGCTGTCCGCCTGCTACCAGAACGGGGACTGGCCCCGGCCGGGCCCCAAGCGGAGCCTGGACGAGGTGGGCGGCGAGTGCCAGGGCGCCGGGGACCAGGTGCGCGACGCCATCCGCACCCAGCTCAAGCTGCAGACCCGTTCCTTCTGACCACCGCGGTCAGAAGTGGATCCGGTCGGTCAGCAACAGCATCAGGACGCCCCCCCACAGCAGCGGACTGACCAGCCCCAGGACCAGGCCCAGCAGGGCCTGGTCCCGGCGGCCGATGGGCGGCGTGGCCTTCAGGTCCACGCGGTTCAGCGCCACCACGCCGCAAATCACGGCCACGGGCGCGAGCAGGGGCAGGAACAGCGCGCTGAAGCCGAACCGCGCGGCCTGACGCGCCATCGGGTTGTTGAAGCGCTCGTTCCAGAGCAGCTTCAGCGCCCCGGACGGCACCGGCAGCCGGAAGAAGAGCTGGTTGCGCACGTCGCGGTGGATGCGCAGCGCGAAGATCAGTCCAAGGCTGACGCACAGGGCGTAGAGAAAGCGCCCATCCCGGTGCAGGAAATCCGCCGCCACGGCCATCACCAGCGGCGTGACCAGCATGGCGTGCCGCGCCCAGCGCTGGCCCAGGAAGAAGGCCACGCCCACCGGAATGGGCAACATCAGCAGGAACGTGAAGAGCGACTCCTTCGTCGCGCGCACTCCCCACTCCGCCAGGGCGGCGGCGGTGGCCACGCAGAGCAGCAGCGTCATGCCCGCCACCACCCACGCCCATCCATCGCGCTTGCCCCAATAGCGCTGGCGCAGGGCCTCCAGGTAGTTCACTTCCGGGCGCACCGAGCAGGCCTGGCAGTACAGCCGCACCCCCAGCCCCGGCACGGACGTGGCGCAGTCCGCGCAGATGAAGCTTCCGCAGCGGAAACAGGTGCCGCCCGCAGCAGGCAGGTCCGGATGGACGGCGCAGCGGCCCTGCTGGGAGAGGGGCACCTCCAGGCTCATGGCCGCAGTGTCGCACGGCGAGCAACACCCGGCACCCCCGGGCCCACCCCGTCTCCTTCCGGCTTACAGGCTCCAGGGCGCGTGCTAAGCGCGCGAAAGAACGTCCTGAACCGTGGAGGAACCTTGTCCCGATTGAAGGCCCTCGCCGCAGCGGCCCTGTTCGTGGGGCTTCCGGCGCTCGCGCAGACCCCCGAGGCGAAGCCGCTGGAGCCCGGCCGCGAAAACCTGGCCATCCCGTATGAGAAGTACACGCTGCCCAACGGCATGGAGGTCATCCTCTCCGTGGACCGCAAGCTGCCCGTGGTGGCCGTCAACGTCTGGTACCACGTGGGCGCCTACGACGAGACGCCGGGCCGCACCGGGTTCGCGCACCTCTTCGAGCACATGATGTTCCAGGGCTCCAAGCACGTGCCGGACGACGTGCACATCGGCCTCTTGGAGCAGGCGGGCGCCACGGACCTGAACGGCACCACCAGCTTCGACCGCACCAACTACTACGAGACCGTGCCCAGCAACCTGCTGGAGACGGCGCTGTGGTTGGAGAGCGACCGCATGGGCTTCCTGCTGGACTCGCTCACGGAGAAGAGCCTCCAGACGCAGAAGGAGGTCGTGAAGAACGAGCGCCGCCAGGGCGTGGAGACGGCGCCCTACGGCGAGGCGCAGGAGAAGGCGTGGCAGGCGCTGTTTCCCGCGCCGCACCCGTACTCCGGCAACGTGATTGGGTCCATGAAGGACCTGGACGCGGCCACGGTGGATGACGTGAAGGCGTTCTTCCGCAAGTGGTACGCGCCCGCCAACGCGACGCTCGCCATCGTGGGCGACTTCGACCCCGCGAAGGCCAAGGCGCTGGTGGAGAAGTACTTCGCCACGCTGCCCTCGGGGCCCAAGCCCCAGCGTCCGGACGTGAAGCCCGTGAAGGTCACGCGCGAGACGGTCATCCGCCACGACGAGAAGGTGGCCACGCTGCCCCTGCTCACCATGTCCTGGCTCACCGCCCCGTACCTGAAGCCCGGAGACGCGACGGCGGACGTACTGGCCACCGCGCTGGGCACGGGCCGCGCGAGCCGCCTGTTCCGCCGGCTGGTGCTGGACAAGCAACTGGCGCAGACCGTGGAGGCCGTGCAGCAGAGCCAGGGTGCGCAGTCCGTCTTCTCCATCGAGGCGGTGGCCCGGCCCGGCGTCACCACGGACCAGTTGAAGAAGGAGATCGACGCGGTGCTGGACGAGGTCCGCAAGGACGGCGTCACGCAGGAGGAGATCGTCCGCGCGCGCACCCGCTATGACACGCGCCAGCTGGCGGGTCTGCAGGCGGTGGGCGGCAGCGGCAGCAAGTCCGACACGCTCCAGAGCTACAACCAGTTCGTGGGCGAGCCCAGCTACGTCGCGCAGGACCTGGCGCGCTACCAGGAGGTCACCCCCGAAGCGGTGAAGCAGTTCGCCAACGACGTGCTGCGCCCCGACGCGCGCGTCGTGCTCCACGCGGTGCCGTCCGCCGGCAAGGCCGCGCCGTCTTCCGCTCCGGGCAAGGAGGCCCGCTAGTCATGCACCGCCGAATCCTCACTGCCCTCCTCACGCTGTCCGTCGCCGGCTGCGCCACCACCAGGCCCGCGGAGACGCCGGCTGAAACGGCGCCGGCCGCGCAGCCGCAAACCCAGACACCCGCTCCGGACGCGGAGGCGTTCCGCGAGCAGCAGCCCAAGCCCGGCAAGCCGCCGGAGCTGGTGCTGCCCACCTTCGAGCAGGCGAAGCTGGACAACGGCCTCACCGTCATCGTCAGCACGCGCAAGGAATTGCCGCTGGTGTTCGTGGGCATCGCCTTCGCCGCGGGCGTGTCGCAGGAGCCCGCCGCGAAGCTGGGCATCGCGGACCTGTCCTACCGGATGCTGCTGGAGGGCGCGGGCAAGCGCGACACGGTGGCGCTGGACAACGCGTTCGCGGACCTGGGCGTGTCGCCCGCGCTGTCGGTGGACCCGGACGGCGCCTTCGTGGGCGCGCGCGTGCTCACGACCAACGTGGACGCGGCGATGAGCCTGCTGTCGGACGTCGTCCTGCGGCCCACCTTCGACGCGAAGGCCTTCGAGCGCCGCAAGAAGCAGCAGCTGGGTGAGCTGGTGCGCCGCATGGGCGACCCGAACTTCCTGGCGCAGCAGGCCTACTACCAGGCCGTGTTCGGCGCGGACCACCCGTATGGCCATACGTCCGGCGGTACGCCGAAGACGGTGGAGTCGCTCACGCTGGCGGACGCGAAGAACTTCTACACGAAGAACACGGGCCCTCGCGCCGCCGCGCTCATCATGACTGGCGACGTGACGCTCCAGCAGGCGGTGGAGTGGGGGAAGAAGTACTTCGGCGGGTGGAAGGGCGGGGCCGTGGCGCCCAAGCCGCCGCCCGCGCCGCCCGCGCCGCCGCGTCAGCAGGTGCGCGTGGTGCCCAAGCCGGGCCTGGAGCAGACGGTGGTGCTGGTGGGCCGTCCCGGCCTCGCCGCTGGCCACCCGGACGAGTACCCGCTGGAGCTGGCGACCACGGTGTTCGGCGGCTTCTTCGGCAGCCGGCTCAACATGAACATCCGCGAGGACAAGGGCTACAGCTACGGCGCCAACGCGCACCTGGGCACGCGCCTGGGCGTGGGACCGCTCACCGCGTACGCGGCCGTGCGGCAGGACGTGACGGGCCCGGCGCTCAACGAGTTCATCAAGGAGCTGGCCGGCATCAAGTCCAACCCCATCACGGAGAAGGAGCTGGCCGCCGCGCGCGAAGGCCTCATCCGCGCGTTCCCGGGCGCCTTCGAGACGGTGGAGGGCCTGGGCGGCAGCGCCGCGCAGCTCTACTTCCACCGCCGGCCGATGGATGAGTTCAAGCGCACCGTGGAGGGACTGGAGAACGCCAGCGCCGCGGAGGTGCAGCGCGTGGCCGAGTCCTACCTGGACCCCGCCAACATGCAGGTGGTGCTCGTGGGCGACCCGCTGGTCATCCAGGAGCAGGTGACGCCGCTCAACCTGGGCAAGCTCACGCTGGTGGAGACGCCGGCGTCGGAGCCTGCTTCCAAGTAACGGAGCGCTTCACTTCGAGGTGTTGAAGCCGGGGTCCCGACGTGGGTGTCGGGGCCCCGGTCTTTTTCATTCCCGGGTGGGCTCGTTCTCTTCCTGGCGGGCTTCGGCCTTGAGGCGCCCGCGCTCCTCGCGCTCCTCGTCATCGACGTCGTCGAGGACGCTCTGGGGGTTGTTGCGGGGCCCGCCGACGGGGCCGTCGCTGTCGAGGGCGAACTTCTGCTCCTCGGTGGAGTGCTTGGCGTCGTCCGCGTACAGGGGCTTGGTGTCGTCCGCCTCCAGCCCCCGCTCCACGCGGTCCTTGGCGAAGCCGGGCTTGTGGGCGGTGTCGCTCTTCTTGCGGGTGGCCATGGGTTGCTCCGGAAGGTGGTGGGACAGCTCACACACGCTCAATGTCGGCAGCCCTGGCCGCGAGCACCACGGTGGGGACCGTGGAGCGGGGGGCTGGTTGCCTGCCCCCTGACCTCGGCGCGCGGAAGCGGCTAGGATGGGGACTCCATGGTCAGACGCAGCGGGAACAACCAGCGGCACGAGGGGACGACGTCCTCCGTGGGCGCGCGCGTTTGGACCGTGCTGACCGAGACTTGCACTCGCACCGGCCTGACTCCTCGCGGAGCGCGGACCGCCTGACTTCCGAAGCGGACCTCCTGAAGGTCCCTCTTCCGAACCCGGCCCCGCGCTCCTCCCGAGCGCGGGGCTTTTGCGTTGCCCCACCTGCCAGTCGCCAACCCCGAGGACCCGTATGACGCCGCTTCCGATGTGCCGCCCCAGCCACCGAGTCCCGACGTTCCGAGAGGAGGCCGTGTCATGCGCGTGATGAAATTCGGTGGCACCAGTGTCGGAGATGCGGAGCGGATGCGCGGCGTGGTGGCGCTGGTGGAGGAGGCGCGCAAGGCCGAGCGGGTGATGGTGGTGGCGTCCGCGGTGTCGGGCATCACGAACCTGTTGGTGGAGGCGGCGAAGGTGGCGCAGGAGGGCGAGTCCGTGCAGGAGGCCTGCGCCCGGTTCGATGACACGCACTCCGCCATCGCGAAGGCGCTGAGCGTGGACCTGAAGCCCGCGCAGACGCGTCCGCTGGCGGAGGGGTTGGTGTCGCTGGGCGTCGAGCTGCGCGGGCTGTTGCAGGGCGTGGGGTTGCTGCGGGAGTGCTCGCCGTCGGTGCTGGCGCACCTGTCGGGGCTGGGGGAGCGGGCGTCGTGCTTGCTGCTCGCGGCGATGCTGGAGGCTCGGGGGCTTTCGCCCGTGAGCCTGGACCCGAGGCAGGTGCTGGTGTGCTCGGGAGACCCGCTGCAGGCGACGCCCCGGGTGGAGGAGATCCGCGCGCGGTTCGCGACGCTGCGTGAGGGCGGGCCGGGGCTGATGTTGATGCCGGGCTTCTTCGGTGGGGATGCGCGCGGCAAGACGATGTCGCTGGGGCGGGGAGGGTCGGACTACTCGGCGGCGCTGGCGGCGTCGGCGCTGGATGCGCGGATGTTGGAGATCTGGACGGACGTGGACGGCATCTTCAGCGCGGACCCGAGGCTGGTGCCGGAGGCGTTCACGCTGGAGGAGGTGAGCTTCGAGGAGGCGATGGAGCTGGCCTACTTCGGCGCGAAGGTGCTGCATCCGAAGACGATTGCCCCTGCGCGAGAGCTGGGCATCCCGGTGCGGGTGTGCAACAGCTTCCGTCCGGAGCATCCGGGCACGCGGGTGACGGCCACGGCGCCGGCTTCACGGCACCCGGTGCGGGGGTTGTCTTTCCTGCCGGACATCGCGCTCATCAACATCGCGGGCGCGGGGTTGAAGGGCGTGCCGGGCACGGCCGCGCGCGTCTTCGAGGCGATGGCGCTGGCGTCCATCTCCGTGGTGTTGATTACGCAGGGCTCCAGCGAGTCCTCCATCAGCTTCTGCGTGGGGGAGACGGAGGCCACGCGGGCGGTGCTGGCGCTGGAGGACGAGTTCGAGGTGGAGCGCGAGGCGGGGAAGGTGGACCCCATCGAGCACCAGCCGGGGCTCGCGGTGTTGAGCATCGTGGGAGACGGGATGCGGCACCGGGTGGGCGTGGCGGGGACGTTCTTCAGCGCGCTGGCGGACGTGGATTGCAGCATCGCGGCCATCGCGCAGGGGTCGAGCGAGCGGAGCATCTCCGCGGTGATTTCGAGGGAGGACGGGCCGCGTGCCATGGCACACGTGCACCGCAAGGCCTTTGGCACCACGGAGGTGGTGGAGCTGCTGGTGGCGGGCGTGGGCACGGTGGGCGGGGAGCTGCTGCGGCAGATTCATCAGCAGGCGCCAAAGCTGCGGGCACACGGGTTGGATTTGCGCGTGTGTGCCATTGCGAATAGCAGACACAGCCTGGTGGCGCCGGAGGGCGTGGCGCTGGACGGATGGAAGGCGCGGCTGGATGCGAGCGAGTCGGGTTTCACGCTGGATACGTTCCAAGCGTGGGCGAAGGCGAGGCGGCCGGGCCGGCCCATCTTCGTGGACTGCACGAGCAGCGAGGACGTGGCGCTGGGGTATCCGGCGCTGATGGCGTCCGGGCTGCACGTGGTGACGGCGAACAAGAAGGCCAATGCGGGGCGGCAGGAGCACTGGAAGGCGCTGCGGGAGACGGCGGTGCGGCACCAGCGGAAGTTCCTCTACGAGACGAACGTAGGCGCGGGGCTGCCGGTCATCGACACGTTGAAGAACATGCTGCGCACGGGAGACACGGTGCACCGGGTGGAGGGCATCCTGTCGGGCTCGCTGTCGTTCATCCTGGGGTTGACGGAGGCCGGGGTGCCGCTGTCGAAGGCCGTGGGAACGGCGATGGAGAAGGGCTTCACGGAGCCGGATCCGCGCGACGACCTGGAGGGCACGGACGTGGCGCGCAAGGTGCTCATCCTCGCGCGCGAGTTGGGGCGGTCGCTGGAGCTGGAGGAGGTGGCGCTGGCGTCGCTGTTGCCGGAGGAGTTCGACGCGAAGGGCCCGCTGCCGGAGTTCCTGGCGCGGCTGCCGCAGGCGGATGAGATCTTCCAGAGGCGGGTGGACGCGCACCGGAAGGAAGGAAAGGTGCTGCGCTACGTGGGCAGCGTGGGACCGGAGGGGATGAGCGTGGGTCTGGTGCCGGTACCGCTGGAGCATCCGCTGGCGGCGGTGAAAGGCGGCGAGAACGCGCTGAGCTTCCTGTCGGAGCGGTACAGCCCCACGCCGCTGGTGATTCGAGGCTACGGCGCGGGCGCCGCGGTGACGGCGGCGGGAGTGCTCGCGGATGTGTTGCGATTGGTGGAGGGGCCTTTGCCCTGAGCTTGGATGGCGGCGTGCGTGTCCAGCACGCCGCTTTTGTTTCACTCCCGGATGTCTTCGGCGGCTCGTGTGACCAGGACTTCTTGGAGCATCCCAGGAAGTCGAACGAGGCCGTGGTGCGTGAAGACACGGTGATTCTCGTTGGGCGTATAGCCTTCGGGAGTGATTCGTCCGGATTCGACGGTGAAGTAGCCGATGATGTCCTCGGGAGGCACACGCTCCTCACCGGGAGGCAGCCGTTGATCCGAGATGTAAAGCCACCCCTTGCCGATGCGTTGTGCCTCGGCCTGGGCGCCTGGATCGGCTGGCGCGCACTCGCGGACGACCTGGTGGAGCAGTGCCACGAAGGCTGGGTTCACCTCGAAGCCATCGGGCCCTCCGTGAGGGTCATGCAGCGTCCCCGCGACTGCGTGGAGGGGGAGTCCTCCCGCCAGGAATCGCTCTGGCGGCAGCACGGAGATGACCCTCGAAGTCACCCGCTGCTCCTTGCTCTTCTTCCCGAACAGCGTCTTCCAGAAACCCATTGGCTGATGCTACCACCGTGGCGGGGACGCCCTGGTTCATGAGTAGGCTTTCCTTCATGAGGAAAAGCCTGACGTCCTGTGTGCTGTTGCTTTGGATAGCGGCGTGCGCGTCCAGCACGCCGCTCCAGCAGCGGTGGGATGAAGCTGAAGCGGAGTGCGGCGACGCGAGCAGCGACGCCTGTGTGACCCTGGTCTGTGGGGACACGGAGTGCGGCTTCTTCCGGTGCGAGGATGTGCCTGGGGAGGTGGTGCTCGCACGCGGACTGCCACCCCGTCCGCCACCCGTGGCCGTGGCTCCCGCGCCGGGAAGCGGGCCCCGGCGCAACTGGGGCGCCAGCATGGGCCTGCCGGGCGACCCGGAACCCGTGATGGTGTTCCCCTGGTATGGGAACCCCAAGCCCGTGCCTCCTCTGCGGCGATTGCCGGCGGGGAAATTCGAGAAGCACCACATCTTCCCGCAGGCTCGGGACCTTGCTGCGTGGTTCAAGCTCAAGGGGATCAACATCCATCAGTACACGATCCCCATTCCCGTGCATGTCCACCGGCGTATCCACAGCAATGGTCCCAAGGGAGGCTTGTGGAACAAGGCCTGGCGCGAGTTCAGGAATACGAATGGGGGCGCTCCCGCAGAGGAGATCTTCAAGCATGCTGGGGAGCTGATCTACCGATTCCAACTCCTGGGTGGTCCCATCCAGCAGTACAACTGAGCCTTCACCCATCTGAGGCCTGACGGTCCATGCCCTCCTTCTTCTGGCTCCGTGACGACGAAGCAGCCACATCCCGTTACAGCGGAGACTTCGATGCCACGCACAAATGGTTCCTGCCCGGCATCAAGGATTGTCCTGGATGCGGCGTGACCTCGGCTGGATGGGGACGTCAGTACCCCGCCGTGGACCTTTCACTCATCCCCGAGCATCGGGAATTCGAGGAGCCTCGAGCCGAGCCGTTCCACGAGTTCGTCCGTCTCCGGGAACTGGTGCGCCCACTGGTGCCACCGGATGCATCGCTTCCTCCTGGAACAAGCTTCGGTCCACTCACAGGCACTGCGTCCGGTCAGTTCGGGCCGTTCACCTGGCAGGGGACCTCGCTGATGCTCATCCGCCGCGACGCACTCGACGGTCTCCAGGCATCGGGCATCCGTGGACTGCTGGGCTGCAAGACGGAGCTGCGGTTCCGGCAGAAGACGCCTCCGGACATCCTCGAGCTCCAGATCGAACCGCGCGGCCTCCTGCACCGCGACTGCCTTCCTCCGGACCTGGCGCCGCCCTGTCCCACCTGCGGACATCAGTACTTTCGTCGTCCGGACGACCCCATCCTCGACGGTGCTTCGTTGCCCACCGACAGGGACCTGTTCCGCTTGGACAACTTCAGCACCATGATCATCGGCACGGACCGCTTCAAGGACGCGGTGGAGCAGGGCGGATGGACCGGCATCTCCTTCCGCGAACTGCCCGTGCGTTCCTGAAATCCTACGCTGTCCTTCGTGAAGACAGCCTCTGGGGAAAGCGCTCCTCGACGCCGGGAAGGAACAGCGACTGACCGGCACGTGCGGCTTCCACGGCCCGACGGAAGTGGAGGTCGCCGTAGCGGTCGAGCACCGAGGGGTCGAAGTACTCCGTACTGGCCGAAGAGACAGTCCTCCATGAGGACAGAGCCCTCGACGAAGCTCCGGGCTCCGTTGCCGAATGACAGCGTTCGGGCGTGGAGATCTCCGCGGACGATGACGAGCCCGGGAACGTAGTCGTCGGTCCAGAGATGAAGATGGTCCGCTGTCTTGAGCGAGCCGTTGATCTGGATGACATAGGGACCGTCACCCGTGTCGATGCCTCCAGGGACCTCCACGCCTGTGTCGATGCTCCGGATGATGCAGGGATTGAGTCCCTTGAAGGCGCGGAGTTCCGCGTCCCACCGGGGATCGCGAAAGGCTTCGAGGGTCGTTGCGTTGCCCAGGTCTTCAAGTCTGACGTTGGTCACAGGGACGCTGGACATGAGTAGGTTTTTCCGCCATGCGAAAGATGCTGATGTTCCTGGCGCTGTGGATGGCAGCGTGCGCGTCCAGCACGCCGCTCCAGCAGCGCTGGGATGAAGCCGAGGCGGAGTGCGGTGACGCCAGCGCGGACGCCTGTGTGACCCTGGTCTGTGGGGACACGGCGTGCGGCTTCTTCCGGTGCGAGGACGTGCCCGGGGAGGTGGTGCTCACACGCGGACTACCACCCCGTCCGCCACCCGTGGCCGTGGCTCCCGCGCCGGGAAGCGGACCCCGGCGCAACTGGGGCGCCAGCATGGGCCTGCCGGGCGACCCGGAACCCGTGATGGTGTTCCCCTGGCACGGGACACCCAAGCCCGTGCCTCCTCAGCGGCGGCTGCCGGCGGGCAAATTCGAGAAGCACCACATCTTCCCGCAGGCCCCGGACCTCGCCGCGTGGTTCAAGGAGCGAGGCGTCGACATCCACCAGTACACGATCCCCATCCCCGTGCATGTCCACCGACGTATCCACAGCGATGCTCCCAAGGGGGGCTTGTGGAACAAGGCCTGGCGTGAGTTCAAACAGAAGAACGACGGCGCCCAGCCTGCGGAGATCTTCAAACACGCTGGGGAACTCATCTACCGTTTCCAACTTCTTGGCGGTCCCATCGAGAAGTACAACTGACCGCTCATGACCCGATTTTTCGACCTTCGCCACGACGAGACCGTCAACTTTCGCCGCAATGGTCTCGTCGAGGCCGCTCATAAATGGGGGCTGCCAGGCCTGAAGAACTGCCCGGGGTGTGGAGCCACCTGGGGCACCTCCGCTCAGGCCTATCCAGGCGTCGACTTGTCCGAAATGCCAGAGCTGGCGGAGTTCGAAGAGCCCCGAGCAGAGCCCTTCTCCGAGTTCGTTCGTCTCCGGGAGTTGGTGCGTCCCCTGACTCCTCCCAACGCAAGGCTTCCACCTGCCACCCACTTCGGCCCGCTGGTGGGCCGCGCCTCCGGTCAGTTCGAAGGCTTCGCCGGACTTGAGAGCAGCCTGATCGTCTTGCGACGTGACACGCTCGAAGCCCTCCAGTCGGCAGGCGTGCGTGGGCTTCAAGGCTGTCGGACCGAGCTGCATTTCCGGCAGAAGGAACCTCCGGACGTCCTCGAACTTCAGCTGGAGCCCAGAGGCCTGCTGCATCCGGATTGTTTCCCGCCGGATCTGGCGCCGCCGTGTGCCACCTGCGGGCGCCTGGGCCTCCGTCTTCCGGACGATCCCATCCTGGATGGTGCTTCGTTGCCCACGGACACGGACCTGTTCCGAGTCGGCAACTACAGCACCGTCCTCATCGGCACGGACCGCTTCAAGGACGCGGTGGAGCAGGGCGGATGGACCGGCATCTCCTTCCGTGAGCTCCCGGTCCGCTGAGCCCCTCAGCCCACGGCGGGGAAGGGCGGGGGCTCCACCACCACCTCCATGGGCAGGTTCTCCTTCTCCGCGATCCACTTCACCCACAGCTTCGGACGCGCGGTCGTGTCGCGGTGCTTGGGCCGCTCCAGCCGGATGGACAGCCAGTTGCGGTCCCGCAGGTACAGCTCCTTGCCCACCGGCAACAGCTCCGTCTGCAGGAACCCTGGCAGGTCCTCTCGGGAATCCTCCGACAACGCCAGCATCCCCTTGAACGCGAGCCACCCCGGCGGCGGATGCACGATGGGCGAGGACGTCGCCTGTTCGATGAACACCTCACCCACCGTGCCCAACGCGGGCACCAGGTGGTCCGGATTGCGTGAACGCACGCGCGCCCTCGCTCCGACGTGCACGTCCCCGGACAACACCGTCACCGCGCAGTAGGACTTCCTCGCCAGCGAGAACAGGTTCATCAACAACCGCGTGCGCTCGCCCCGGTGCACCGAGGACTCCCACTGGTCCAACAGGTCGTCGCGCAGCTCGACGCCCCCTCCGCTCATCCGCTCCATTGCCGGACCGAACCGCAGGTGCACCAGCGGCACCGACGACACCACCAGCACGTGCCTCGCCTTCTTGCCGTTCTCCGGTCGCTGGCGGTGCTCTTCTCGCCACGCGTCGAAGGCGTCCCACTGTGAGCGGCTCATCACCGTGAACTCGGTTTGCGGATGCGCGTCCCCGGTGTCCAACACCCGGCTGGTCCGGCCGCTCCGCAAATCCAGCAACACCACGTCCAGGTCGCAGTCCGCCGTGGAGAAACAGAACGTCTGGAAATAGTGCTGCGCGGGCTTCACCACGCCCCGGTCGTCCGGCTCGCGTGCCTTCGCCGGCTGCTCCAGCCAACCCCGCTGGAAGGCTTCGAACGCCCGCGCCGCCGCGCTGTAGAGGGCCCGGTACCAGGGCGCCTGCTGGAGGTCCTCGTGCGAGCCCCACCCGTCGAAGATGTCGTGGTCGTCCCACATGAACAGCCCCGGCACCCGCCGCAGCATCGGCGCGATGCCCTGGCTCCCGCCCCACCGCTCCCGGTAGAGCCAGACGTATTCCGCGAACAGCTTCTCCGAGAGCCCGTCTGGCACCGGCAGCTTCAACCGCTCCGACCGGGGCAGCTTCATGAACGCGTTCAACACATCCAGCGTGTTGTGCAGCGAGTCCGCGTAGAGCTGATCCCCACCCCCGAGCAGCAGCTGGAAGCCCGGCGTCTTCGCTGGATCCGCCGGGTCCCTCTGATGCTGTTGCAGCATCCGATCCCACAGCGCGAAGGGCTGCGCCAGGTTGCTCCAATCACTCGCACGGCTGGCGCCGTTGCAGGAGAAGAACGCGATGTTCGGCGACACGCCCTTCGCGGGGACGACCACGTCGGACACCACCAGCGGCTCCGGCGGGATGACCTTCGAGGACCACGGCCGGTTGTCTCGCGGCGTCGGACGCTCGAAGGTCACCGGCACGCCGGGCGTGTCTGGCGATTCGAAGTGATAGGACAGCCGCTGCGCCACGTCCGTGCGCGGCAGGACCACCTCCCAACGCCACACCACGCCCCGGGTGTCCTTGGGCAGGGCGGTGAGGTCCGCGGCGGGCTTCGCCTCGTCGAAGACAGCGACCCGCTTGCCCTTCGCGTCCCGGAAGCACAGCCTCAACGCCGGAGGCTTCTTCGCCGACGTGCTGTCCAGGAACACGTTGACGAAGAAGCTCCACACGTCGTGGGACTTCGGGTCCGGCGTGGCTTGCGCCCGGGCGTACAGGATGGGTCCCAGCAAGAGCTTCATGGGGAAAGCCTTGCATGGACACCCACTCGCGTCGACGAAGGCGCCTCACCCCTTCGGCGGAGGCACCGCGAGCGGCTGGTACGTGCCGAAGCTCCAGACGTTCCCCTCGGGGTCCAGCGCGCTGAAGTCCCGCGAGCCGTAGTCCGTGTCGTGCAGCTCCATCGCGATGCTCGCGCCCGCGGCCTTCGCTCGCGCGTACAGCGCATCCGGGTCCGTCACCACCACGTAGATGCCCTGGTTCTTCAGGGGCACGTCCTTCGACGCGGCCATCTTCAGCCGGCCGCCCTCCGCGCCGCCGAACATCACGAGCCCATGGCCCAGCGTCAGCTCCGCGTGGGCGATGGCGCCGTCAGGCTTGCGGTAGACGACCCGCTCCTCGCAACCGAAGGCCTGCTTCAGGAAGCGCAGGGCGGATTCGGGGTCGGCGTAGTGGAGGAAGGGATAGAGGCTGGGCAGGGACATGGTGTGATTTCCTTTCACCATGCATCCTGCCCATCCGCCCGCGGACCTTCTTGGACGGATTTTACCTACGCGCCGGATTCGAACCCGCCCGCGTCCGGAAGCGCACGGCGCAGGAGGGCGGACGGCGGCCCTCCGGTGAACTGGCGGAAGTCCCGGTTCAAGTGCGCCTGATCGAAGTAGCCCAGCTCCAGTGCCAGCTCCGCCCAGCGCACCGGACCTCCGGACTTGATGCGCTCCACTGCCCGGTCGAAGCGCAACAGGCGCGCGAGCCTTCGCGGAGGCAGCCCCACCTGCTCATGGAACTGGTGGATGAGGTGCTTGTGGCTGTGGCCCAGCTCGCTCGCCAGCGTGGCGATGTCCACCTGGCCTCCCGTCCGCTGGATGCGCTCCACCGCCCACTTCACGCCCGCATCCACTGGCGGCCCCCGCTCCGCGCGCTTCAGCAGGAACGCGTCCGCGATGGCGAAGCGCGCCGCCCAGTCCCGCGCCTCCGCCAGGGACTCCACCAGCCGCCGCGCCTCGCCGCCCCAGAGGTCCTCCAGGCCCGTCACCCGATGGGCCAGCTCGTGCATGGGCAGGCCGAAGAGGCGCCGGGCCCCCAGCGGCGTGAGGTTCACCTGGAGCCCGTGGGACTCGCCGTTGTGCTCGGTGGTGCTCCAGCGCTCATCCAGGCCCGCGACGAAGCCGGAGCGATGCCGCGTCACCCCGCCCGCGTCATCCAGGTGCTTCAGCAGCGGACCGAACTCCAGGATGAGCACCACCTGCACGCCGGGCAGCTCCTGCCGGCGCATGGGCTGGGGCATGGCCTCGCGAAAGCCGCAGTAGTCCCGGATGAGCGGCGCCAACCCCGGGGGCGGCGTGGCCAGCGCCATCTCCCAGCCGCCCCGCTCGGACGCGTGGCGCACCACGCGGATGCGATGCATGCGGCGGGAGACTACTTCGAAACCTTCCGCAGGAAGTCCAGCAGGGCCGAGTGCCACTTCTCCGGCGACTCGAAGTGGGGGATGTGGCCCACGTTCGGGAGCTCCACCAGCGTGGCGCCCGGGATGGCCGCGGCGGTCTTCTTCCCCAGCGCCGGGTACTGCCCCAGCTTCGGCAGGAGCGCGGGCGGCACGCTGCCCTTGCCCACCACCGTGCGGTCCTCCTGACCAATCACCACCAGCGTGGGCACCTTCACGAACGGGAACTCGTGCACCACCGGCTGCTCGTAGATCATCGTCTGCGTGGCCGCGGACACCCAGGCCAGGCGCGGGTACTCACCGCTGAGCGTCTGGCGGTAGAGGACCTGGACGTATTCGTCGTACTCGGGCTTCCACTTCACGTAGTAGCCGCGCTGGTACTTGCGCAGGCCTTCCTCCGTGGCCTTGAGGTTCTCCTGGTAGAGGTCCTCGGTGGACTTCCAGGGGACGGACTCGCGGTAGTCCTCCAGGCCAATGGGGTTCTCCAGCACCAGCTGCGTCGTCACCTCCGGGTACATCAGCGCGAAGCGCGTCGCGAGCATGCCGCCCATGCTGTGGCCCACCACCGCGGCCTGCTTCACGCCCACCGTGTCCAGCACCTGCTTCGTCAGCGACGCCAGCGTGTGGAAGCTGTACGCGATGGCCGGCTTGGACGACTTGCCGAAGCCAATCTGATCCGGCACCACCACGCGGTAGCCCGCGCCAGTGAGGACGCGAATGGTGTCCTTCCAGTACGCGCCGAAGAAGTTCTTGCCGTGCAGCAGCACCACCGTGCGTCCGTTGGCGTTGCCCGTGGGCTTCACGTCCATGTACGCCATGCGCAGGTCCTGGCCCTCCAGCTTGACGGGCAGGAACTGCACGGGGGCGGGGTAGGGGTAGCCCTCCATGCCCAGACCCAGCGCCTCCGGGGCGCGCTTGGGCTCCTGCGCGTTCGCGGCGGGCGCGGAGAGCAGCAGGGCGGACAGGAGCAGGGCGGGGACGCGGACGGACGGCATGGGGCTCCTTCGGCGACGGGACGCGAGGGAACGGCAGTCTGTCCGGGACATTCCCCCGCGGCGCGGATTTCAGAACGCCCCGCCCTCCCGAAGGTTGATTCCGTACTCCAGGTAGCCCTTGAGGCAGAGCATCATGTGCATCCAGCCGCCCGCATTGCCGTAGGACGCCGTGATGCCCTTCTCATCCGGCCTCCAGCCGGACTCGCTGATCTTCACCATCGTGTTGCTTGCGTCCAACGGCACGAAGTTCATCTCCACGCGCGTGTTGTAGCCGTCGTCCGTGGGCCACTCGAAGACGATGCGCTCGTTGGGAGTCACTTCGCGCGCGATGACGTCGAACTCGCCCGGCGCCTCCGCGAAGCTCCACTTCACCGTGGTGCCCGCCGCCAGCGGACCGCTGCTCGTCTTCACGAAGTAGCCGCTCAGCTTCGCGGGGTTCACCACCGCCTCGAACACCTGCGCCACCGGCTTGCGGATCTTCAACTGCACCTGGAACTTCGGCTCCATGGGGCACCCCTGTCCGTGAACTGGTCCTGCCCGCAAATAGGTTATATAAATATAACATGTCAAGGAGTGACGATCGGGACGACCTCATCTTCAAGGCGCTGGCGGACTCGCGCCGGCGGGCCATCCTGGACCTGTTGAAGGACGCGCCCCGGACGACCGGGGAGCTGTGCGAGCACTTCGAGAAGACCCTGGACCGCTGCACCGTGATGCAGCACCTCAAGGTCCTGGAGAAGGCGGAGCTGGTGCTGTCCCACAAGGAGGGGCGCACGCGGTGGAACCACCTCAACGCGGCGCCCATTCAGGACATCCACGCGCGGTGGATCAGCTCCTACGCGACCCACGCGGTGAAGCTGCTGACGAAGCTGAAGCGGGACCTGGAGGAGGACTGACGGTGCGTCAGTGCGCGCTGTCGGAGAACGGCCGCACTTCGGCCTGGGCCGGGGCCAGAGGCTCGTTCTCGAAGCGCGCGGGCTTGAGCAGGCGCGTGGTGAGCACCAGCGCGAGGAAGATGGCGCTGCACCCGATGGTCACGAAGCGCAGGTGCATGCGGTCCGCCAGCGCGCCCTGGAACCAGACGCCCAGCGAATAACCCGCGCCCAGCACCATGCTGTAGAGGCTGCCCATGCGAGCCTGGAGCTCCCGCGGCACGCGGTTCTGGCAGGCCGCGCTCAGGCTGCTCATCAGGATGAGGTAGTTGGCGCCGAGGAAGAAGATGCACACCGCCGCCACCTGGAGCGTGGGCGCCAGCCAGTACACGCCCGACAGCAACGCGATGGTCGTCGCCGAGTAGCCGCGCAGCTTGCGCTGCCCGAAGAGCTCCGCGAGCGTGCCCACGCACAAGGCCGCCGTCACCGCGCCCGCGCCCTGGCATGTCACCAAGAGCGACGTAGCCGCCGCGCCCTGGCCCAGCTCACGGATGGCGAACACCGGCACCAGGCCGATGAAGGGCGCCACCAGCGCGGCCACGAAGAAGGTGGCCGCCAGCACCAGCGAGATGTCCTCGTCGTCGCGCGCCACGGTGATGCCGCGGCGGATGCCGTCCCAGAGCGGCTCTCGCTTCACGGACGGGTCCCGCGCGGGCGGCACCACGCGCCACAGCGCCACCAGCACCGCGAAGAAGGACAGCGTGTTCGCGAGCAGCGCCCACGCGGGCCCGCCCGCCTGCAACACCAACGCGGCCAGCGTGGGCCCCATGATGCGGCCCAGGTTGAACTGCGCGGAGTTGAGGCTGGTGGACAGGTGCAGGTCTTCCGGCGGCACCAGCTCCGCCAAGAGCGCGGAGAAGGCCGGATAGGTGAGCGTGCTCACGCACCCGTTGAGGAACGAGATGACGCCGATGACGGACACCGACAGCTGCCCGCGGAACGCCAGCACCGTCAGCACGGCCGCGAGCGCCGCCTGGAGCAGCGCGCCCACCGCCGCGTAAGCGCGCCGGTCGAAGCGGTCCGCCAGCGCGCCGCCCACCGGCGCCAGCACCACCGCGGGCAGGAAGGACAGCGCGACGATGGCGCCCGTCCACTCCGCGCGGCCCGTGGTCTGCGTGACGTACACGCCCATCGCCACCGTCTCCATCCAGGTGCCGATGTTGGAGATGAGCGCGCCCACCCACACCGCGAAATAGCCGGGGTATTCGAAGGGGCGCAGCGAAGTCAGTCGTGGGAGTCGATGGGCAGGCACGTCGATGACTGTCTTAGCGCACGCCGCCCACGCACGCCTTGCACGGCGCGGCACGCTTGGAGGCGCAATGAAGCGCACGGCAGCCCAGGCAGCAGCCCGGCTTCAACAAAGCGCGCATTCCCTGACGGTGATGCGCGATGCGTGACACACAAAACACCCACGGAGGTGCTGCGCCCGTGGGTGCGGGTGCGGCGTTGTCGTGAAGGCTCGGCGCTACGGCGCGGTGCTGGAGGCCGTGACGGGCGACTTGCGCGGAGAGAGGCGGCCGTCGTCCGCGATGCGGGCGCCCGTGTCGGGGAAGTCCTCGGTGGTGAGCTTGCGCACCAGCGAGACGACGTTGGCGGCCGGGTCCGGCTGGGCGATGCCTTCACCGACCTGCTTCGTGGGGAGGATGCGGCCGTTGGAGAAGCCGCCACGGCTGTCCAGCTCCACCTCGAGAATCATGCCCAGGCCCTGCGGACCCTTGAGGTTGAAGCGGCCGTAGGTGGCGAAGTTGCCCATGGAGTAGGCGATGAGGCGGCCCTGGTAGAACTCCATGGCGCGCGCGACGTGCGGGCCGTGACCGAGCACCAGGTGCGCGCCCGCGTCCACCACGGCGTGGGTGAAGACACGCAGGTCGCCGCGGTCCTCGCCGAAGAACATCTCCCTGCCGGCC
Organism: Corallococcus sp. CA054B; assembly: GCF_003611625.1. Lineage (NCBI taxonomy): Bacteria > Pseudomonadati > Myxococcota > Myxococcia > Myxococcales > Myxococcaceae > Corallococcus > Corallococcus sp. CA054B. The sequence goes on along the minus strand of NZ_RAVY01000071.1, from coordinate 7,089 downwards.
GGCACATGCAGGGCCTTGCCGCCCTCCGCGCCGCCGTGGAAGGAGACGATGACGATGTCGTGCGTGGCGGCGGTCTGCTTCACCAGCGCGGTGGCGGTGGGCAGGTTGTTGAGGTGGTTGCAGCCCGCGGACGTGTGGAAGGCCACCAGGCCGATCTTCAGGCCGTTGCGCTCCACGGTGGCCACGCTGCCCGGCGGACCGCTCCAGGCGATGCCCAGCGCGTCCAGGGTGGACTCGGTGGCGCGGCGGCACTCCTCGCCGAAGTCGCCGGAGTGGTTGTTCGCGGTGGAGACCACGTCCACGCCGGCTTCCTTCAGGTATTCGCCGAAGGACGTGGGGGAGCGGAACGCGTAGCAGTTCGCGGGCGAGCGGCACTTGGTGGTCTTGCCGGTGTCGCAGAGCGGCCCTTCCAGGTTCACGAAGGTGAGGTCCGCGTCCTCCAGCAGGGGGCGCACGGCCGCGATGACGCTGCCGCCGCCCTCGGGGGGCATGTAACCCTCTGGCACGGTGGTGCCGAGCATCAGGTCACCGGCGGCGCGGATGCGCAGCTTCGCGCCCGGCGGCGGGGGAGGGCGGGGCGTGCTGTCCACGGGCTGCGCGAGCTTCGCCTGGAGCGCGGCCTGGTTGCGGGCCTGCGTGAGCGCGCCCTCCAGGTCCGGCTGGTTGGGATTGAGCGCGCGCACCTGCGTCCACTGCGTGAGGGAGTCCGCCCAGCGGCCTTCGACGGAGTACGCCCAGCCGAGCTCCCAGCGGCAGTCGGCGCGGGACGGCGCGGCCTGCACGCACGCGGACAGCTCCGCGATGGCGGTGCGCGAGTCCTTGGACTGGAGGGCGGCCACGCCCCGGGCGTAGTGCTCGTCCGGGTTGCCCACGGTGGCGAGGCCGGACGCGCCGGCCTTGCCGTGCATCACGAGGGCCGCGGCGCGCAGGGCACCGACGCTGGCCTCCACGGCGATGCGGCCCGCTTCGGAGAGGGATTCTGTCTGGCTTTGCGCGGCGCCCGTGGCCGGCACCGTGTCCGTCGCGGGCGTGGCAGGGGAGGGGTCCTGGGCGACGGCCGTCACGGACGCGAGGCCCGCGGCTTCCAACCTCCCGGTGCTTGCGTCCCGGATGACGGAGCGCACGGAGGCCATGCCCGCCGCGGTGAGGCGCGCGGTGCTGGAGGACTCGGCTGTGGAGAAGTTGGGGACAGACGCGGCGGGCGCGGCGAGCGCCAGCATCAGCAGGACGGACGGGGGGGCCATGGCCCGCGCATCTTACGGGATGAAGCGGGGGCAGGGGCGCCACCCACGGGCCCGGTTCGGTAGCAGACGGGCAGGCGACACCCCCACACCCCCTGAAGGCCCTGGTTCCGGTTACCCGAGCGCGTCGAGCAGCATCGAGCCCCGGCGCTGACGCGGCAGCAACCGGAAGTGCCTCAGCTCCCTGCGCTTCACCCGCTGCTCCAGCGCGCCGTGCAGGGACAGCCGTCCGGGCCCTCGCATCAGCGTCCCGAGCGCGATGGCGATGAGCGCCAGGTTGAACTCGTAGCCGCCCTTGGTCATGTCGAAGCCGTTCTTCCTGTGCACCTTCGCGATGGCCATCGCCTGCGTGACGATGACGGACACCGCCGTGAAGCGCGTCGCGATGCCCAGGATGGAGCTCACCCCGGCCACCAGCTCCGTGATGCCCGTGGCCAGCAGCCACGGCTTGCCGGGCTTGATGCCCAGCTGCTCGAACATGCCCACTTGCTGCTCCATGCCTTCCTTCTTCAGCTTCGCCAGGCCGTGATGGATCATCGTCGCGCCCAGCGACAGGCGCGGAGGCAGCAACGCGGCCGACTTCAGCAGCGACGGTTGTTCGTTGAGCATCGTCACGTTCATGGGGCTCTCCTCGTCGGACGCGGACGTCCGGTGGGTGAAGTGCCCTTTACGTTGTGACCCATCCGCTCATCCGGCCCCGACGCTCGCAGGGCCCGACGCTCAGCGGCCGGGCACTCAACCCCCGTTCCGCTCCGCCAGCGGCACGTCCATCAGCGCCGCCACCTCCGCGCTGTAGCCGCCGGGTCCCTCGCCATGGACGATGAGCGGCGCACGCACCGACAGGCCCCGGTCCTGATCCCGCAGCGCCTGCACCAGGAAGCGCGTGGCGGGCGCATCCACCCGCGCATGCACGGCTCTCAGCACCCGGGGGAACAACCGCGCGCCCGCGAGCACCCCCAGCACCTCCACCAGCCGCGCCGCTGGATACACCAGGCTCACGCCCCCACCGGGCCGCAGGGCATGCCGCGCCGCCGCGACCACGGACGGCGCATCGCACGCCACCTCCGACTTGGACACGGCCCGCTCCGCGTCCGGGCTCACCACGCCCGCTTCGGCCCGGCGGAACGGCGGGTTGGACACCACCTGTCCATAGACCCCTGGCGTGAACAACGACCGTGCCTGCCGCAGGTCCCCGAGCACCGGCCGCACCCGGCCCTCGCACCCGTTGAGCGCCACCGCGCGCGTCAGCCGACCGTGCACCGCGGGCTGGAGCTCCAGCGCATCCACCGGGCCCGCGACGCCGAACTGCTTCACCAGCAGCAGCGACACCACGCCGCTGCCCGCGCCCAGCTCCAGCACGGGCCCGGGCAGGTCTTGCCCTTCCGTGGCCGCGAAGTGCGCCAGCAGCACCGCGTCCAACGTGAAGCGGTAGCCCGTGCGGCGCTGGAACACGCGCACGTCCGCGGTGCCAATGGAGTCCAGCGTCTCGCCGTCCTCCAGCCTGACGGGCTGCTCCACGGTCAGCGCGCGCCGTGCATCCGCTCGGCGACGTCCAGCACGCGCGCCTCGCAGGAGACGCCGTCCAGGTGGCTGGCCTCCACCAGACCCGTGGGGCTGGTGACGTTCACCTCCGTGAGGTAGTCGCCCAGCACGTCGATGCCCACCAGCGTCAGCCCCTTCTCCTGGAGCGACGGCTTGAGGCGCTTGCAGATGAGCAGGTCACGCTCGGTGATCTCCGCCTTCATCGGCGTGCCGCCCGCGGCCATGTTGCCCCGGTGGTCCGCGTCCGACGGCACGCGCAGCACCGCGCCCACCGGGTCTCCGTCCACCAGGATGATGCGCTTGTCGCCCAGGCGGCTCTCCGGCACGTACGCCTGCGCGAGGATGGGTTCCTTCCCGCCCTGCGTGAGCAGCTCCACCATGGAGCGCGCGTTGCGGTCCCCCGGCGCGAGGAACAGGATGCCCTTGCCGCCGAACCCGTCGATGGGCTTCAGGATGGTGCCCTGCGGGTTCTTCGCCGCGAACTCCAGCACCACGGACAGCTCACGCGTGACGCGCGTCTCCGGCATCAGGTCCGGGAAGTTCAGCGTGAAGAGCTTCTCGTTCGCGTCGCGGATGCCGGACGGGTTGTTGATGAAGATGGGAGAACGGTCCGGACACAGCTCCACCAGCTGCGTGGCGTGCAGATAGTCCGCGTCCACCGGCGGGTCCTTGCGCAGGAAGACCACATCCAGCTTCGACAGCGGCCGCACGTCCTCGCTCAGCACGTCGAAGTGGTGGCCCACCTCACGCCGCACCTTCACCCGGCGCATGCGCGCCTCCGAGCACCGGCCGTTGAAGCGCAACCACCCCTGTTCGAAGTAGTAGACGTCGTGCCCCCGCCGCTGTGCCTCCAGCATCAGCGAGAACGTCGTGTCGTGGTCCACCCGCACGCTCTCGAGCGGGTCCATCAGGAAGCCAAGGGAGAGGGCCATGTGAGGGCGGAAGATAGCGGACGCCCTCCGCCCGTGCCGCTCCTTCGAGCGTGTCTTCGTCCAAGCCGGAACGGACGGGGCTCTAGCGGCCCGGCAGCTCCTTCAGCTTGAGGTTGAGGCGCACGGGCTTGCCCGCCTCCACCGGCACGGCGAGCACGCGGCGCTTCTTGTCCTCGCCCACCAGAACCAGCTCCGCCTGTCCCACCGGCAGGGAGTGCTTCACCAGCGGCGCGCGGCCCAGGGACTTGTTCTTGAAGAAGATCTCCGCGGGCTCATCCAGGAAGAGCGTCACCTCGCCCTTGCTCTTGCGGCCGCGGCTGCCCCGGTTGGCGGTGGCATCGTCCCGGTCGTTGTCCCGGTCCTTCGCAACTGCCCGGTCGCGGTCCTTGGTGTCCTTGGTGTCCTTGGTGTCCTTGTCACCGCGGTCCCTGGTGTCCTTGTCCTTGTCTGGTTCCGCGACGTCCAGGTCCTCGCCGGGCACGGGGGCGTTGGGCGGCCGGATGGGGACCATGGCGCCCAGGCCCATGGGCGGGGGAGGGGGCGCCTTCTCCTCGGCCTCCAGCAGCTGGGTGAGCCGGAACGCGCCGTAGGCCAGGCCCAGGAACAGCGACAAGGACAGGAGCGCCCACACCCCTCCCAGCTTCGAGCGCTTCACCGGAGGCGCGGTCTCGTCGCTGCCGGGCGCCTCCGCGCGCAGCTTCGCGATCTCCGCCTTCTTGCGCGCCTCCACGACACTGAGCGCGGTGGCCTTGCGCTCGGGCAGGTAGGGGCCGTCATCCTTCTGGAGCGCCCGCTTCGCCGACGCCAGCACCTGGCTGCTCGTCGTGACGTCCGCGCTCTCCAGCAGGGACCGCGTGGCCGCCATGCGCTCCGCGAACAGGCTCTTCATGAGCGCGGCGCGCTGGTCCGCGTCCATCAGCTTGCCGCCGGCCGCCTTCTCGATGGCGCGCGCCATGTCCCGCCCGGACGGGTAGCGGCGGTCCACGTTGCGCTCCAGCGCGCGCATCACCACGCGGGAGATGTCCTCGGAGATGTGCGGCAGCAGCACGGACGGCCACGGGATGGCGTCCTCGAGGATCTTCACCATCTCGTCGCGCTCGGTCTTGCCCGCGAAGAGCCGCTCGCCGGTGATGAGCTCGTGCATCACCACGCCCACGGAGAACAGGTCGCTGCGGCCATCCAGCGGATCGCCGCGCACCTGCTCCGGGGACATGTACCCGGTGGTGCCCTTCACCGTGCCCACGCTGGTGCGCTCCAGGCTGTTCTTCGCCTTGGCGATGCCGAAGTCGAGCAGCTTCACGGTGCCGTCGTAGGTCACCATGATGTTCTTCTGCGCCACGTCGCGGTGGATGACGGGGCTCGCCTCGCCGCCGGGGGACGTGAAGGTGTGCGCGTAGTGCAGCGCCAGGCACACGTCGCGGGCCACGGACAGGGTGAAGGCCAGCGGCACCGGCTGGCGCTTCTTCAGGCACGCGCTCGTGACCTGGTTCAGGTTCTGCCCGCCAATGAACTCCATGGCCAGGTAGAGCCCGTCGTCCTCCTCCCCCAGGTCGAACACCTGCGCGATGTTCGGGTGGTTGAAGGCCGCGGTGATGCGCGCCTCGTCCAGGAACATGCGGACGAACTGATCATTGGAGCGCGCGTCCGGGAGGATGCGCTTGAGGACCACGTACTTGCGGAAGCCGCCCGGGCCCGACGTGTAGCCCAGGAACAGCTCCGCCATGCCGCCCACGGTCAGCTGCGTGAGCACCTCGTACTTCCCGATGCGCTCGCCCCGATGGAAGTCGATGAGCTCATCCTCCAGCGCCTTGGGAAAAGGGCGCCCGCGTCGTATGAAAGCCGGGCCGGACCATAACAGGGCTGTTGCATCCGGGGCCCTTCCTTGCCGGGGTCATGCCCCCCAGGTCCCTGTGGATCACCTGTGGATGGTGTGGATGGACCTGTGGACAACCGGGGGCTCGGAAGCCCCCTTGTGGATGCCCGGGGGAAACCGGCAATTTGCCCACATGTAGCAGATCGCCGATTCGTGAATGAATCCGCGAGCTTGCTGACTTGTCCCCAACTCGGCTTCCCCTACCTCTTCTACCAGTTGATCAACACTCCAATTAGACTGGTGAAAAGAAGCAGGGCCCGTGCACAAGTCGGAAACCGACAGGCATCCACGGACGGCGAACGCAGGCGGGACAAGACGGGACACGCTGCTACAGGAGCGTGGCGCGAAGCCGCTCCAAGAGCCCGGGCAGTTCCTGGAGCAGCTGCCGGTCCAGGTCCTCCAGCGCGGCGCGGTGCATGACCAGGTCCTCGGGCTCCCGGTCCGCGGCCATCATGCGCTGCAGGCCCCGCAGGCGCTGGTTGCGCTGGACCAGGCGGGCCAGGGTGTCGTCCAGCTCCTCGGCGAGCGCCGAGTCCAGGTGCAGCTCCTGGCCCACCAGCTCCCTCAGCTGCTCCACGCGGTAGGTGAGCTCCCAGCTCTCCTCGTAGCCCGCGCGCCGGGGCAGCATCTGCCCATACGTCCACCGCTCGTTCACCAAGGTCCTCAGTGCGGCCGGGGCCGGGTGAGGCCCGTCAGGGACAGCCGGGTACGCATGGGGTCCAGCTCCACGTGCATCCGGCAGTCCGCCACGTCCAGGCGCAGGGTGTAGGGAGGACAGGGCGTGTGCCCCGAGTGGTTCTCGGAAGCCTGGGTGCCCATGCGGAACAACTCGGCCAGCACCGCCCGCCGGACCTCCGCCGACAGGCCGTCCACGGTGGATTGCACACCCCGGGCGATGAGCACCGTGAATGCCTGCAATCCTTGAGAATCGTGCGGCGGGCCGGCCAGGGTCATCCCCGCGCCCGTTGCCAGAACCGTACCCTGCGACAGGCCTGTCGTTCCGGGGGGTTGGAAGTGCTCGAAACCCTTGGGACTGAAAAAAATTCAGGCACGGAAATGCCCAATCCGGAAACCCCGACGGGTGGGATGCCGTGGGACAGGGGAATGGAGAGGGGTGTAAAGGCAGGGCGAGGAGGGCACGATGGCGCGCACGCGGACGGTGGGCAGTGGGGGCCTGACGATGGCCCTGGCAATGGCCCTGGCGGCCCTGGTGGCCTTCGGAAGCGCCTGCCGGGAGGAACCCCCGCTGACAGGCGCCCGGAGCCTCCTACGGGTCTCCCAGGAGGCCCTGACGTTCCCGGCCAGCTACCCCCAGGTGGAGCGGGTGGTGGAGCTCCGGGTGGTGAACGCGGGCCGGACGACGCTGGACGTGGAGTGGACGGCGCTGGCCGCCCCCTTCTCCGCGTCCGGGCTGCCCACACGGATGGCGCCGGGCGAGGTCCCGGTCCGGCTGTCCTACCGGCCGGAGGCCACGGGCGTGCTGACGGCCACGCTGGTGGGC
>NZ_RAVY01000070.1:0-41210 GCF_003611625.1 Corallococcus sp. CA054B | reverse complement strand
CCTCCGGGGCGGCCCGCCACAGGCGCTTCGCGGTCAGGGCCATGAACACGCCCATGGTGCCGTTGAGGTACAGCCACGCGACGTGGAGGTGCTGCTTCGCGGTCCAGAACCACGCCATCAGCGCCAGGTTGAGGACGAAGACGAGCGCCACCACGCCCAGCGCGGAGAGGATGCCCGCGCGCCGCTTGAAGATGAGCAGCACGATGGTGAGCGGGTTGAGCACCGTGAACAGCTCGTTCACGACGACGAACGGCATGGGCAGCGGATCCGCCGGATCCGTCGCGAAGAGGCCGTACTTCGCCACGATGGAGATGTGGGCCAGGGAGCCCACGGAGAAGCACACGAACCAGATGGCCAGGATGATGCGGTTGGGCCACGGTGAGCCCCCGCTGGATGTTTCAACGGTCATGACTTGTCCTCCAGGGCCTCGCGCAACAGCGTGGCCACGTGCCGCACGTACGGCTCCTGCATGAGTTGATGGTGTCCCCCAGGGACATCCCTCACGTCCAGTCCCCCCCGGACGAAGGGCTCCCAGCCGCGGTGGCGGGGCACCCCGGGGGTGGGGGTCGCTTCCGTCGCGGCGAGCAGCAGCGCCGGTCCGTCGTAGGGGCTGGGGACGTAGCGGTCCATGGCGCGCAGGTTGGCCTGGTAGACGCGGAACAGGGCGCGCAATTGCTCGCGGCCCGTCGCCTCCTCCAGGAGGCCGGCCTGGACACCCACGGCGAGGAGCGTTCCCAGCATGGCTTCGTCCTCCATGCGCTCCAGGGCCTCGTCGGACACGGGCAGGGTCAGGGAGAAGGCCTGGGCCACCGTCTGGGCGAAGGCGACGCGCGTGCTGGCGTCAGGGTCCTTCCTGGGTGCGTCACCGGAAGGCGCTCCGACGCCGGGGACGAAGGCGTCCACCAGCGCCAGCAGCCCCACGGACTGGCCCTGCGCACGCAGCTGGCGGGCCATCTCGAAGGCGATGACGCCTCCGAGCGACCAACCCGCGAGGAGGTACGGCCCTTCCGGCTGCTCCGCGCGGATGGCGGCCACGTACAGGGTGGCCATCTCCTCCACGGTCTCCACCACGGCATGGCCGGCCTGGAGGCCGCGAGCCTGGATACCGAAGACGGGCTGCTGGGGCCCCAGTAGCCGCGCCAGCTCCGGATAGGCGAGCACGTTGCCGCCACCCGGGTGGACGAGGAACAGGGGCCGGCGTCCCTCGTCGCCCTTCTCCAGCGGGACGAGCGGCGACCACGTCTCCGTCTCGGCGCGCAGCAGCTTCGCCAGCTCCTCCACGGTGGGGTGCTGGAAGAGCGCGGCCAGGGGGACTTCACGGCCCAGCTGTTCGCGCAGCGCGGCCACCAGGCGGACCGCGAGCAGCGAGTGGCCTCCCAGCGCGAAGAAGCTGGTGCGCACCCCGATGGGCTTCACGCCCAGGACCTCTTCCCACACCGCCACGAGCTGGGACTCCAGCGCGTCACGGGGCGCGACGAAGCCCTCGGCCTGGGACGTGGAGACGTCCAGGTCCGGCAGGGCCTTGCGGTCCACCTTGCCGTTGGCCGTGAGCGGCAGCGCGTCCAGCACGCCCATGGCGGACGGCACCATGTACTCCGGCAGGTGCTTGCGCAGCTCCGTCTCCACGGCCTTCGGGTCGATGTTCTGGCCCGGCTTCGCGACGAGGTACGCGACCAGCCGCTTGTCCCCGCCGACGTCGCGCACCACGACCGTGGCTTCCGCCACGCCCTGCTGGCGCAGGAGCGCGGCTTCGATTTCGCCTGGCTCGATACGGAAGCCACGCACCTTCACCTGGAAGTCGGTGCGGCCGAGGAACTCCAGCGTCCCGTCTTCCTTCCAGCGGGCCTTGTCTCCCGTGCGGTACAGCCGCGCGCCGGGCTGCGTGCTGAAGGCATTCGGCACGAAGCGTTCGGCCGTCAGGTCCGCACGGTTCAGGTAGCCCCATGCGAGGCCTTCGCCGCCCACGTACAGCTCCCCGGGCACGCCCACGCCGGCCACCTCGCCGTGCGCGTCCAACACGTAGGCCGTCGAGTTCCCAATCGGCTTGCCGATGGGCACCGATGAGGTGGGCGACGTGTCACGCGTCAGCGTGTGCGTGGTGGAGAATGTCGTGTTCTCCGTCGGGCCGTACCCGTTCACCAGCACCGCGCCTTGTGGCAGGTGCTTCAGGTGTTCGCGCACTCGCTGCGCCGGCAGCACGTCGCCGCCCGCGAGCACTTGGGCCACTCCCGCCAGTGCCTCCACCTGATGCAGCGCCATCTGCTCGTACAGCGCCGCCGTCAGCCACAGCGTGCTGATGCGCTCCTTGCGCAGCAGCGCGCCCAGTTCCTCCAGCGTCTGCGCTTGCGGCGGTGCCAGCACCAGCTTCGCTCCGTGCAGCAGTGCGCCCCAGAGTTCCAGCGTCGAGGCGTCGAAGGCCACCGGTGCCAGTTGCAGCCAGTTCTCCTCCGGCCCGAAGCGCAGGAAGCTGTTGCCCATCACCAGCCGCGTGATGCCCCGGTGCGGGATGCACACGCCCTTCGGCCGGCCCGTGCTTCCCGACGTGAACATCACGTACGCCAGGTCTTCGGCGCTGATCTCCAACCGTGGTGCCGTCCGCGGCTGATGGGCGACTTCGCTCCAGGCCGTGTCCAGCGATAGCGGCCGGCCCGCGCTCGCCGGCAGCTTCTCCACCAGTGACTGCTGCGTGAGCGTCACTTCGACGCCCGCGTCCTCCAGCATCAGCGCGATGCGCTCCACCGGGTAGTTACGATCCACCGGAGCGTACGCGCCCCCCGCCTTCAGGATGGCCAGCAGTCCGACGACCATGTCGAACGAGCGCTCCACGTACACGCCCACTCGCGTGCCGCGCTTCACGCCCAGGCTCCGCAGGTGGTGCGCCAGCTGGTTCGCCTTCGCGTCCAGCTCGCCGTACGTCAGGGTCCCCTCCCCTGCTCCGAGCTTCAGCGCCACCGCGTCCGGCGTCTTGCGTGCCTGGGCCTCGAAGTGCGCGTGCACCGGCACCTCGCGGGGGTACCGCGTGGCGGTTGGGTTCAGGTCCTCCACGACCTGTCGACGTTCAACCGCGTCCAGCAGGCGGAGCCGTGTCACCAGGGCTTCCGGATGTTCCAGCACGCCCTCCATCAGCACGCGCAGGTGCTCCACCATGCGGCGCACGGTCGCGGCGTCGAACAGCTCGGTGCTGTACTCCAGCATTCCGCTCAGGCCCTCCGCGGTCTCCATGAAGAAGACGCTCAGGTCGAACTTCGACGTTCCGCCCGCGATCTCCACGGGCTTGAGCGTCATGCCCGGCAGCCGGGCTTGTCCGATGGGCACGTTCTGGAGCGCCAGCAGCGTCTGGAACAGCGGCGTGTGGCTGCGGCTGCGCTCGGGCTGGAGCACCTCCACCAGCTTCTCGAACGGCACCTCCTGGTGCTCCTGCGCCTCCAGGACCGTCTCGCGCACCTGCTGGAGCAGGCCCCGGAAGCTGGGGTCCCCGGACAGGTTCGCGCGCAGCACCAGCGTGTTGACGAAGAAGCCGATGAGGCCTTCCACCTCCGCGCGCGTGCGGCCCGCGATGGGCGAACCCACGCTGATGTCCGTCTGCCCACTGTAGCGCGACAGCAGCACCTGCCAGCCTGCCAGCAGCACCATGTACAGCGAGGCCCCTTCGCGCTGCGCGAGGGCTCGCAGGCCCCGAGCCATCGATTGCGGCCAGAGGAAGCCCTGGGTTGCTCCCGCGTTTCCTCGCACCGCGGGGCGCGGACGATCCGTGGGCAGATCCAGCACCGGCGGCGCACCGGCGAGCTGCTGCTTCCAGTAGTCCACCTCCCGCTGGAGCGTCGCGCCCTGCAACCAGCCGCGCTGCCACGCCGCATAGTCCGCGTACTGCACCGGCAGCTCCGGCAGCGGCGAGGGCTGGCCCTGCACGAACGCCGCGTAGAGCGCGCCGACCTCGCGAACCAACACCCCGAGCGACCATCCGTCCGACACGATGTGGTGCATCGTGACGACGAGCACGTGCTCACGCGCGTCGAGCTTCAGCAGGCGCGCGCGGAGGAGCGGGCCGTGTGCCAGCTCGAAGGGCCTCAACACCTCCTGCTCCACTCGCTTCTGGAGCGCGGCGGTGTCCGACGTCAGGTCATCCACTGCCAGCGTGAAGGCGCTGTCGGTCGTGGTCCGTTGCTTCGGCTCGGGGTTGCCTACGACGAACGTCGTCCGCAGGGCCTCGTGACGGCGCACGACCTCACGCAGGGCCCGCGCCAGAACCTGCACGTCCAGGTCGCCTTCCAGGCGGATGGCGACAGGGATGTTGTAGAGCGCGGTGCCCGGCTCCAACTGGTCGATGAACCACAGCCGCTGCTGCGCGAACGACAGCGGCAGCGGTGCGTCCCGTGGCACGGGCACGAGGGCAGGTGCCTTCGCACGTCCGGCCATCTCCAACCGGCCGGCGAGGGCTTCCACCGTGGGCGCTTCGAACAGCGCGCGCAGCGGCAGCTCCGAGCCCAGCTCCGCGCGCACCCGCGATACCACCTGCGTCGCGAGCAACGAGTGGCCGCCCAGCGCAAAGAAGTCGTCCTTCACGCCGACGCGCGGAACCCGCAGCACCTCCGCCCAGATGGCCGCCAGCTTCGCTTCCGTCTCCGTCCTCGGCGCTTCGTACGTATGGGCGGAGACCGGTACCTCCGGATCCGGCAGCGCCTTGCGGTCCACCTTGCCGTTGGAGTTGAGCGGCAGCGCCTCCAGCACCACCACCGCTCCGGGCACCATGTACTCCGGCAGCCGCTGACGCAGGCTCGCCTTCAGCGTCTCCGCTTCCAGCACCGCGCCTGCCTTCGGCGCCACGTACGCCACGAGCCGCTTCTCCGCGCCCTCCCCCTTCGCCACCACCACTGCTTCCTTCACCGTCTCCTGCTGGCGAAGGGCTGCTTCCACTTCGCCCAGCTCGATGCGGAAGCCTCGCACCTTCACCTGGAAGTCGACTCGCCCCAGGTATTCCAGCACGCCGTCCGCCCGGTACCGCACCCGGTCCCCCGTGCGGTACATGCGGCTGCCTTCGGGGCCATGGACTTCCGGCAGGAACTTCTCCGCCGTCAGCTCCGGCCTCAGCAGGTAGCCGCGCGCCTGGCCTTCACCGGCCAGGTACAGCTCTCCCGCCACGCCTACCGGTACGGGCTGGAGGTACTTGTCCAGCACGTACGCCCGCGTGTTGGTGAGGGGACGGCCGATGTTCGGCACCTCTCCACGTCCCACCAGCGACCATGTCGAGTACGTCGTGTCTTCCGACGGGCCGTACAGGTTGTAGAGCTTCTTCACCGTCGGCACTGCGTACACGGCCTTCGCCAGCGTCTCCGGCAGTGCTTCGCCCGCGAGGTTGATGACCTGGACCGATGGCGGCACCGCGTTCAGCCGCACCAGTTGCGCCATCGCCGACGGCACCGTGTTGATGAGCGTCACCTCCGCTTCCGGCTTCTCCTCCGCCAGATGCAGGGCGTTGCGCACCACCACCACGCTGCCTCCTCGCACCAGCGGCGCGAAGAGCTCGAAGACGGAGAGGTCGAAGTTCAGGCTCGTCGCCGCGAGCACCGCCTTCGTCTCCTCCTCCGTGAACGTCTCCGTCGCCCATGCCAGGAACGCCACCGCGTTCCGGTGCGTCACCGCCACGCCCTTCGGGCGGCCTGTGCTCCCCGACGTGTAGATGAAGTACGCCACGTTCTCCGGGTGCAGCCTTGCTTCCGGTGCCTCATTCGGCTCGGAGGCCAACGTCGCGTCTGTATCCAGGCACACGGCCTGCGCGCTGAAGGCAGGTAGCGACTCCAGCAGGTGCGAGTGCGCCACCAACGCCGGGCCCTGCGCATCCTCCAGCAGCCAGCCCAGTCGCTCCTTCGGGTAGCTTGGGTCCAACGGCACGTACGCGCCGCCGGCCTTGAGGATGCCCAGCGTGCCCACCACCACGTCCGCCGTGCGCTCCACGCACAGGCCCACGCGTGACTCGGGGCCCACACCCAGCTTGCGCAGCTTGTGCGCCAACTGGTTCGCCTTCGCCTCCACCTCCCGGTACGTCAGCCGCTGCTTGCCACTCACCACGGCGACGGCATTCGGCGTCCGCTTCGCCTGTGCTTCGAAGAGCTGCGGAATCGTTGTGTCGCGCGCGTACTCCGCCTGCTGCTGGTTCCACGACACCAACACCTGCTGGCGCTCCGCCTCCGTCAGCATGGGCAGCCGGCCCACTGCTTCCTCCGGCTTCGCCGCCACGCCTTCCAACAGCACCCGCAGGTGCTCCACCAACCGACGCACCGTCCCCGCCTCGAACAGATCGGTGCTGTACTCCACGCTTCCGCTCAGGCCCTCCGCGGTCTCCGTGAAGAAGACGCTCAGGTCGAACTTCGACGTGCGGTTCTCCAGCTCCAGCTGCTTCATCGTCAGCCCGGGCAGCTGTGCTTCACCCTCCGGCACGTTCTGGAGCGCAAGCAGCGTCTGGAACAAGGGCGTGTGGCTCAGGCTGCGCTCGGGCTGGAGCGCTTCCACCAGCTTCTCGAACGGCACGTCCTGGTGTTCGTACGCGCCCAGCACCGTGCCTCGCACCTGCTTCAGCAGCGCCCGGAAGGGCTGATCTCCATCCACCTGGGCACGCAGGACCAGCGTGTTGACGAAGAGGCCGATGAGGCCTTCCACCTCCGCGCGCGTGCGGCCCGCGATGGGCGACCCCACGCTGATGTCCGTCTGCCCGCTGTAGCGTGACAGCAGCATCTGCCACGCCGCCAGCAGCACCATGTACAGCGAGGCCCCTTCGCTCTGCGCGAGGCCTCGCAGGTCCTGGACCAGCGATTGCGGCCAGAGGAAGCCCTGGGTCGCTCCCGCGTTTCCTCGCACCGCGGGACGCGGACGGTCCGTGGGCAACTCCAGCACCGGCGGCGCACCGGCGAGCTGCTGCTTCCAGTAGTCCACTTCCCGCTGGAGCGTCGCGCCCTGCAACCAGCCGCGCTGCCATGCCGCGTATCCCGCGTACTGCACCGGCAGCTCCGGCAGCGGCGAGGGCTGGCCTCGCACGAACGCCGCGTAGAGCGCACCGACCTCGCGGACCAACACGCCGATCGACCATCCATCCGACACGATGTGGTGCATCGTGACGGTGAGCACGTGCTCGCGCGCACCGAGTTTCAGCAGCAACGCCCGGATCAGGGGACCCTTTGCCAGATCGAAGGGCCGCAGCACTTCCTGTTCGACGCGTCGCCGGACCTCGGCGGTGTTCGCCACCAGGTCCTCCACCTCCAGCGTGAAGGCGCTGTCAGACGCGGTCTGCTGGACTGGCTCGGGGTTGCCCGAGACGAACGTCGTCCGCAGTGCCTCATGACGGCGCACGACCTCGTGCAGAGCCCGTTCCAAGGCCCCTGCATCCCAGTCACCTTCCAGACGGATGGCGACCGGCACGTTGTAGAGGGCGGTGCCCGGCTCCAGCTGATCAATGAACCACAGGCGCTGCTGCGCGAACGACAGCGGCAACGCGGCATCCCCCGACACAGGCACGAGGGCCGGCGCCTGCGCACGTCCGGCCTTCTCCAGCCGACGGGCGAGGGCTTGCACCGTGGGCGCTTCGAACAGCGCGCGCAGCGGCAGCTCCGCGCCCGTCTCCGCACGCACCCGCGATACCACCTGCGTCGCGAGCAACGAGTGGCCTCCCAGCGCGAAGAAGTCGTCCTTCACGCCGACCTGGGGCACTCGGAGCACTTCGGCCCAGATGGCCGCCAGCTTCGCTTCCGTCTCCGTCCTCGGTGCTTCGTACGTGCTTCCGGCCTTGAGGGCCTCTGGCTCCGGCAGGGCCTTGCGGTCCACCTTGCCGTTGGAGTTGAGCGGCAGCGCCTCCAGCACCACCACCGCTCCGGGCACCATGTACTCCGGCAGCCGCTGACGCAGGCTCGCCTTCAGCGTCTCCGCTTCCAGCACCGCGCCTGCCTTCGGCGCCACGTACGCCACGAGCCGCTTCTCCGCACCCTCGCCCTTCGCCACCACCACTGCTTCCTTCACCGTCTCCTGCTGGCGCAGCGCGGACTCCACTTCGCCCAGCTCGATACGGAAGCCGCGCACCTTCACCTGGAAGTCGACGCGCCCCAGGTATTCCAGCACGCCGTCCGCCCGGTACCGCACCCGGTCCCCCGTGCGGTACATGCGGCTGCCTTCCGGCCCGTACACTTCCGGCAGGAACTTCTCCGCCGTCAACTCCGGCCTCAGCAGGTAGCCGCGAGCCTGGCCTTCGCCCGCCAAGTACAGCTCTCCCGCCACGCCTACCGGCACTGGCTGGAGGTACCTGTCCAACACGTACGCCCTCGTGTTGGCGAGGGGACGGCCGATGTTCGGCACCTCTCCACGTCCCACCAGCGACCATGTCGAGTACGTCGTGTCTTCTGACGGGCCGTACAGGTTGTAGAGCTTGCGCACCGTCGGCACTGCGTACATGGCCTTCGCCAGCGGCTCCGGCAGTGCTTCGCCCGCGAGGTTGATGACCTGGACCGAGGGCGGCACCGCGTTCAGCCGCACCAACTGCGCCATCGCCGACGGCACCGTGTTGATGAGCGTCACCTCCGCCTCTGGCTTCTCCTCCGCCAGATGCAGGGCGTTGCGCACCACCACCACGCTGCCTCCTCGTACCAACGGCGCGAAGAGCTCGAAGACGGAGAGGTCGAAGTTGAGCGAAGTCGCGGCCAGGACCGCCTTCGTCTCCTCCTCCGTGAACGTCTCCGTCGCCCATGAGAGGAACGCCACCGCGTTCCGGTGTGTCACCGCCACGCCCTTCGGGCGGCCCGTGCTTCCTGACGTGTAGATGAGGTACGCCACGTTCTCCGGACGCACTTCCGATGTCACGGGGCAGCAGGACTCCTCCGCCCATTCCTCTTCACGGTCCAGGCACACCGTCTGCGCGCTGAAGGCGGGCAGAGACTCCAAGAGGTGCGAGTGCGCCACCAACGCCGGGCCCTGCGCGTCCTCCAGCAGCCAGCCCAGTCGCTCCTTCGGGTAGCTCGGGTCCAACGGCACGTACGCGCCGCCGGCCTTGAGGATGCCCAGCGTGCCCACCACCACGTCCGCCGTGCGCTCCACGCACAGGCCCACGCGTGACTCCGGGCCTACACCCAGCTTGCGCAGCCGGTGCGCCAACTGGTTCGCCTTCGCCTCCACCTCCCGGTACGTCAGCCGCTGCTTGCCACTCACCACGGCGACGGCATTCGGCGTCCGCTTCGCCTGCGCTTCGAAGAGCTGCGGAACCGTTGTGTCGCGCGCGTACTCCGCCTGCCGCTGGTTCCACGTCACCAGCACCTGCTGGCGCTCCGCCTCCGTCAGCATGGGCAGCCGGCCCACTGCTTCCTCCGGCTTCGCCACCACGCCTTCCAACAGCACCCGCAGGTGCTCCACCATCCGGTGCACTGTCGCGGCTTCGAACAACTCGGTGCTGTACTCCACCGCCCCGTTCAAGCCCTGCGGCGTCTCCGTGAAGAAGAGGCTCACGTCGAACTTCGACGTGCGGCCTTCGAAGTCCACCGGCTTGAGCACCAGGCCGGGGAGCTTGGACTCCTCGGTGGGCACGTTCTGGAGCGACATCAACGTCTGGAACAGCGGCGTGTGGCTCAGGCTGCGCTCCGGTTGCAGCGCCTCCACCAGCTTCTCGAACGGCACCTCCTGGTGCTCGTACGCGCCCAGCACCGTCCCCCGCACCTGACTCAGCAGCTCACGGAAGGCCCCCTCCCCATCCACCTGCGTCCGCAGCACCAGCGTGTTGACGAAGAAGCCGATGAGTCCTTCCAGCTCCGAGCGCGTCCGCCCCGCGATGGGCGAACCCACGCTGATGTCCGCCTGCCCGCTGTAGCGCGACAGCAGCACCTGCCACCCGGCCAGCAGCACCATGAAGAGCGATGCGCCCTCCTTCTGGGCCAGCGCGCTCAGCTTCTGGGACAGCTCCAGCGGCAACATGAAGCCCAGCGTCGTGCCGGCGTTGGTGCGCACCGCCGGACGCGGACGGTCCGTCGGCAGCTCCAGCACCGGCGGCGCTCCCGTCAACGACTGCTTCCAGTAGTCCACCTCCTGCTGGAGCGTCGCCCCCTTCAACCAGTCGCGCTGCCACGCCGCGTAGTCCGCGTACTGCACCGGCAGCTCCGGCAGCGCCCACGCCTGTCCCCGCGCTAGCGCGCTGTACAGCGTGCCCAGTTCGCGGAGCAGGACCCCCACGGACCAGCCGTCGGACACGGCGTGGTGCATCGTGAGCACCAGCAGGTGGTTGCGCGCGTCCAGGCGCAGCAGCAGCGTCCGCAGCAGCGGGCCCCGCCTCAGGTCGAAGGGCTTCGCCATCTCCTCCAGCACCCGCTGTCGGGCCTCGTCCTCTCGCGTGGCCCCGGAAGCAGACAGGTCCACGGTGTTCAGCGGCACGTCCACGGACGCGTGGATGCGCTGGACGGGCTGGCCCGACTCCTCTTCGAAGGTCGTGCGCAGGGCTTCGTGCCGTTGCACGAGCGCCCGCAGCGACTGCTCCAGCGCCGCGGCGTCCAGGTCGCCCTCCAGCCGCACCACACCAGGCACGTTGTAGAGCGGGCTGCCCGGCTCCAACTGGTCGATGAACCACAGCCGCTGCTGCGCGAACGACAGCGGCAGCGACGCCGGACGCACCCCGGCGCGCAGCATGGGCACGCCAGAGCGCCCCAGCTGCGCGAGCCGTTGCGCCAACGCCTCCACCGTGGGCGCCTCGAACAGCAGGCGCAACGGCATCTCCACGCCCAGCGACGTGCGCAGCCGCGACACCACCTGCGTCGCCAGCAGGGAGTGGCCACCCAGCGCGAAGAAATTGTCCTTCACGCCCACGCGCTCCAGGCGCAGCACCTCCGCCCAGATGGCCGCGAGCTTCGCCTCCGTCACCGTGCGCGGGGCCACGTAGGCGTCGGCCCCAGTCGCTGCATCCGGCTCCGGCAGCGCCCGGCGGTCCACCTTGCCGTTCGCGTTGAGCGGCAGGGCGTCCAGCACCATCAGCGCCGAGGGGATCATGTACTCGGGCATCCCCTGTCGCAGGCCCGTGCGCAGCGTCTCCACGTCCAGCGCGTGGCCTTCCTTCGCCACGACGTAGCCGACGAGCCGCTTGTCCGCGCCGTCGCCCCGCACCAGCACCACGGCCTCGCTGACGCCGGGCTGCTGCGCGAGCGCGGTCTCGACCTCGCCCAGTTCGATGCGGAAGCCGCGCACCTTCACCTGGAAGTCCAGGCGGCCCAGGTACTCCAGCTCGCCAGTGGCCAGCCAGCGGACGCGGTCGCCCGTGCGGTAGAGCCGTGCGCCCGGCTGCGCGCCCAGGCTGTCCGGGATGAAGCGGTCCGCCGACAGCTCCGGCCGCTCCAGGTAGCCGCGCGCGAGCCCCGCGCCGCCGATGAACAGCTCGCCCGGTACGCCCACCGGGACGGGCTGGAGCTCGGGGTCCAGCACGTAGCCCCGCAGGTTGGCCATGGGCCGCCCCAGCGCCGGGCGCGGCGTGTCCGCCACGATGGGGCGCGCGGTGGCGTCCACCGTGCATTCGGTGGGGCCGTACACGTTGAAGCCCTTGAGGCCCGGGAGCGCCGCGAGCCGCGCCCACAGCGCCTCGTCCACCGCTTCGCCGCCCACGAGGACGCGCATGGGACGGCGCGTGCCGAGTCCCTCGTCCAGCAGCAGGCGCAGGTGCGCGGGCGTGCAGTCGAGCACGTCCACCTCCTGCGCCTCCAGCCACGCCGCCGTGCGGGCCACGTCCTCGCGCACGTCCGCCGGCACGATGCACAGCGCGTGGCCGTCCGCCAGCTGCACCAGCTGCTGCACCGACGCGTCGAAGGCCAGCGGCGCGTTGAAGCTCACCCGCACTGGCGCGGTGACTCCGGCGAACGTCGTCACCTTGTGCGCGGCGCGCAGGTTCATCATCGAGGCGTGCTGCACCATCACGCCCTTGGGACGGCCCGTGCTGCCCGACGTGTAGATGATGTACGCCAGGTGCGTCGGGAGGCTCACGCGGGCCGGGTTCTCCTGCGGCTGCCGCGCCAGCTCCTCCAGCGGGCCGGCGTCATCCAGGCACAGCACATCCAGCCCCTCCGGGAGCGCCCCGGCGAGCCGCCGCTGGGTGAGCACCCAGCGCGCGTTGCAGTCCTTCGCCAGCCAGCCCAGCCGTTCGGAGGGCCAGGCGGGATCCAACGGCACGTAGGCGCCGCCGGCCTTCATCACGCCCAGCGCGGCGACCATCATCTCCACCGAGCGCTCCACGAAGAGCGCCACGCGCACCTCCGGCCCCACCCCGCGCTGGCGCAGCCAGTGGGCGAGCTGGTTGGCGCGCGCGTTGAGCTGCGCGAAGTTCAGCTGGCGCGTCCCGTCCAGCACGGCGAGCGCCTCCGGCCTGAGCGCCGCCTGCGTCTCCACGCACTCGTGGAAGCAACCATCCCAGTCGACGGCCAGGGCCGTGTCGTTCCACGCGGAGACCACCTGGGCACGCTCGGCGGCGGTCAGCAGTGGCAGACGGGACACGCGCGTGTCCGGGCGCTCCACCGCACCCTCCAGCAGCGTGAGCAGGTGCGAGACCATCCGCTGGAGGGTGCCCGCGTCGAACAGCTCCGTGCTGTACTCCAGCGTGCCGGAGATGCCGTGAGGCACCTCCACGAACGTCACGCTCAGGTCGAACTTCGCGATGGGGCTCTCCACGTTCACCGGCTGGAGCGCCAGGTCCGGCAGCCGCAGCTCGCCCAGCGGCATGTTCTGCAGGGCGAGCATCGTCTGGAAGAGCGGCGTGTGGCTGCGGCTGCGCTCCGGCTGGAGGACCTCCACCAGCTTCTCGAACGGGACCTCCTGGTGCTCGTACGCATCCAGCACCGTCTCGCGCACCTGGGCGAGCAGCCTCCGGAAGGACAGACCGCCGTCCACGTTCGCGCGCAGCACGAGCGTGTTGACGAAGAAGCCGATGAGCCCCTCCAGCTCCGCGCGCATGCGGCCCGCGATGGGCGAGCCCACGCTGATGTCCTGCTGGCCGCTGTAGCGAGCCATCAGCACCTGCCACCCGGCGAGCAGCACCATGTACAGCGAGGCCCCCTCCCGCTGGGCCAGCGCCTTGAGGTCCGCGGTGAGCGACCGGGACAGGGTGAAGGTGAGCGTCGCGCCCGCGATGCTCCGCTCGGGCGGACGCGGGCGGTCCGTCGGCAGCTCCAGCACCGGCGGCGCACCGGCGAGCTTCCGCTTCCAGTAGTCCACCTGCCGCGCCAGGACGTCGCCCTGGAGCCGGCCGCGCTGCCAGGCGGCGTAGCGCGCGTACTGGATGGGCAGCTCGGGCAGGGGTGACGGCCGCCCCGAGGAGAAGGCCGCGTACAGCGCGCCCACCTCACGGATCAAGACGCCCAGCGACCAGCCGTCCGACACGATGTGGTGCATCGTCACCACCAGGACGTGCTCGCGCTCTCCGAGCGTGAACAGCCGGGTGCGGATCAACGGCCCACGACCCAGGTCGAAGGGACGGAGCATCTCCTGCTCCACCTGCCGATGGGCCTCCGCCTCGCGGCGGGCCTCGTCGACGGTCCGCAGGTCCACCCGGCCCAGCTCCAGGGACAGGGCCGGCTGGATGACCTGGATGGCCTGACCGCCGCGCTCCTCGAAGGTGGTCCGCAGGGATTCATGCCGGCGCACGACTTCGTGAAGGGCCTGCTCCAGGGCCGCCACGTCCAGCGAGCCCGCCAGCCGCACCGCCACGGGCACGTTGTAGAGCGCCGTCCCAGGCTCCATCTGGTCGATGAACCACAGCCGCTGCTGCGCGAAGGACAGCGGCGGCGCCGTGTCCATGAACGTGTCGACTTGCAGGGCGTCCTGGGCGCGGTTCGCCGACTCCATGCGTCGGGACAGGGCCTCGAGGGTGGAAGCCTCGAACAGCGCGCGCAGCGGCAGCTCCGCGCCCAGCTCCGCGCGTACCCGCGATACCACCTGCGTCGCGAGCAACGAGTGGCCGCCCAGCGCGAAGAAGTCGTCCTTCACGCCGACCCGCGGAACCCGCAGCACTTCCGCCCAGATGGCCGCCAGCTTCGCTTCCGTCTCCGTCCTCGGTGCTTCGTACGTGCTTCCGGCCTTGAGGGCCTCTGGCTCCGGCAGCGCCTTGCGGTCCACCTTGCCGTTGGAGTTGAGCGGCAGCGCCTCCAGCACCACCACCGCTCCGGGCACCATGTACTCCGGCAGCCGCTGACGCAGGCTCGCCTTCAGTGACTCCGCTTCCAGCGTCGCGCCTGCCTTCGGCGCCACGTACGCCACGAGCCGCTTCTCCGCGCCCTCCCCCTTCGCCACCACCACCGCTTCCTTCACCGTCTCCTGCTGGCGCAGCGCGGACTCCACTTCGCCCAGCTCGATACGGAAGCCGCGCACCTTCACCTGGAAGTCCACCCGCCCCAGGTACTCCAGCACTCCGTCCGCCCGGTACCGCACCCGGTCTCCCGTGCGGTACATGCGGCTGCCTTCGGGGCCATGGACTTCCGGCAGGAACTTCTCCGCCGTCAGCTCCGGCCTCAGCAGGTAGCCGCGCGCCTGGCCTTCACCGGCCAGGTACAGCTCTCCCGCCACGCCTACCGGTACGGGCTGGAGGTACTTGTCCAGCACGTACGCCCGCGTGTTGGTGAGGGGACGGCCGATGTTCGGCACTTCATTCCGCCCCACCAGCGACCACGTCGAGTACGTCGTGTCCTCCGACGGGCCGTACAGGTTGTAGAGCTTGCGCACCGTCGGCACTGCGTACACGGCTTTCGCCAGCGTCTCCGGCAGGGCTTCGCCCGCGAGGTTGATGACCTGGACCGAGGGCGGCACCGCGTTCAGCCGCACCAACTGCGCCATCGCCGATGGCACCGTGTTGATGAGCGTCACCTCCGCCTCTGGCTTCTCCTCCGCCAGATGCAGGGCGTTGCGCACCACCACCACGCTGCCTCCTCGTACCAACGGCGCGAAGAGCTCGAAGACGGAGAGGTCGAAGTTCAGGCTCGTCGCCGCGAGCACTGCCTTTGTCTCCTCCTCCGTGAACGTCTCCGTTGCCCACGCCAGGAACGCCACCGCGTTCCGGTGTGTCACCGCCACGCCCTTCGGGCGGCCCGTGCTTCCTGACGTGTAGATGAGGTACGCCACGTTCTCCGGACGCACTTCCGACATCACGGGGCAGCAGGATTCCTCCGCCCATTCCTCTTCACGGTCCAGGCATACCGCCTGCGCGCTGAAGGCGGGCAGCGACTCCAAGAGGTGCGAGTGCGCCACCAGCGCCGGGCCCTGCGCGTCCTCCAGCAGCCAGCCCAGTCGCTCCTTCGGGTAGCTTGGGTCCAACGGCACGTACGCGCCGCCGGCCTTGAGGATGCCCAGCGTGCCTACCACCACGTCCGCCGTGCGCTCCACGCACAGGCCCACGCGTGACTCGGGGCCTACGCCCAGCTTGCGCAGCTTGTGCGCCAGCTGGTTCGCCTTCGCTTCCACCTCCCGGTACGTCAGCCGCTGCTTGCCACTCACCACGGCGATGGCATTCGGCGTCCGCTTCGCTTGCGCTTCGAAGAGCTGCGGAATCGTCGCGTCCCGCGCGTACTCCGCCTGCCGCTGGTTCCACGTCACCAGCACCTGCTGGCGCTCCGCCTCCGTCAGCATGGGCAGCCGGCCCACTGCTTCCTCCGGCTTCGCCACCACGCCTTCCAGCAGCACCCGCAGGTGCTCCACCATCCGGCGCACCGTCGCCGCTTCGAACAACTCGGTGCTGTACTCCACCGCACCGCTCAAGCCCTGCGGCGTCTCCGTGAAGAAGACGCTCACGTCGAACTTCGACGTGCGGATCTCCAGTTCCAAGGGCTTCATCGTCAGCCCGGGCAGCCGTGCCTCTCCCTCGGGCGTGTTCTGCAACGCCAGCAGTGACTGGAACAGGGGCGTGTGGCTGAGGCTGCGCTCCGGCTGCAACGCCTCCACCAGCTTCTCGAAGGGCACCTCCTGGTGCTCGTACGCGCCCAGCACCGTCCCCCGCACCTGATTCAGCAGCTCACGGAAGGACCCCTCCCCATCCACCTGCGTCCGCAGCACCAGCGTGTTGACGAAGAAGCCGATGAGCCCTTCCAGCTCCGAGCGCGTCCGCCCCGCGATGGGCGAACCCACGCTGATGTCCGTCTGCCCTGAGTAGCGCGACAGCAGCATCTGCCACGCGGCCAGCAGCACCATGTACAGCGACGCGCCCTCGCGCTGCGCCAACGACTTCAGCCCCTGCTCCAGCGACGACGGCAGCACGAAGGAATGAACCGCTCCTGCGTTGCCTCGCACCGCGGGACGAGGATGGTCCGTGGGCAGCTCCAGGACGGGCGGCGCCCCGGCGAGCTTCCCCCTCCAGAAGTCCACTTCCTTCTGGAGCGTCTCTCCCTGCAACCAGCCGCGCTGCCACGACGCATAGCCTGCGTACTGCAACGACAGCTCCGGCAGCGGCGACGGACGCCCTTCCGTGAAGGCCGTGTACAACGCCCCCACTTCACGGATCAGCACTCCCAGCGACCAGCCGTCCGACACGATGTGGTGCATCGTGATGAGCAGCACGTGCTCGGTGGCTCCCAGCCTCAACAGGCTTGCCCGGATGAGCGGCCCCTGGTGCAGGTCGAAAGGCTCCGCCAGCTCCATCCCAAGCCGGCGCCGGACTTCCGCCTCCCGCTGCTCGCTGCCCAATGTCCCCAGGTCGATGTGCACCATGGGGAGGCGCACTTCGGACTGGATGCGCTGGACGGGCTGACCTTCGTGCAGCTCGAACGTCGTGCGGAGGGATTCGTGGCGCCGGACGATCTCACGCAGCGCCCAGTCCAGGGCTGCCACGTCCAGTTCGCCTTCCAGGCGCACCGCGACGGGCACGTTGTAGAGCGCGCTTCCCGGCTCCAACTGGTCGATGAACCACAGGCGCTGCTGCGCGAACGACAGAGGCGGCGGCCCACCGAGCGCGTTCACCTCCAGCGCCATGGGCAGCGGACGCGCGGCTGTCTCCAGCCGCCGGGCCAGGGCTTCAAGCGTCGGAGCCTCGAACAACGTCCGCAGGGGCAGCTCCGCGCCCAGCTCCTTGCGGATTCGCGACACCACCTGGGTCGCCAGCAGCGAGTGCCCGCCCAGCGAGAAGAAGTTGTCCCTCACCCCCACCCTGGGCGCCCGCAGGACCTCCGCCCAGATGGCCGCCAGCTTCTGCTCCGACTCCGTGCGAGGCGCTTCGTACTCGTGCTCCGAAAGGGCCGCTTCGATTTCAGGCAGCGCCTTGCGGTCCACCTTGCCGTTGGCCGTGAGCGGCAGCGCGTCCAACACGCCCATCGCCGAGGGCACCATGTACTCCGGCAGGTGCTTGCGCAGCTCCGCTTCCACGACCTTCGGGTCGATGCTCTGGCCCGGCTTCGC
This sequence comes from Corallococcus sp. CA054B, assembly GCF_003611625.1. NCBI lineage: Bacteria > Pseudomonadati > Myxococcota > Myxococcia > Myxococcales > Myxococcaceae > Corallococcus > Corallococcus sp. CA054B. Next base: position 23,843 of record NZ_RAVY01000070.1, on the reverse strand, counting down.
CACGAGCCACGCGACCAGCCGCTTGTCTCCGCCGACGTCGCGCACCACCGCCGCGGCTTCCGCCACGTCCGCGTGCTGGAGCAGAGCCGCTTCCACTTCGCCCAGCTCGATGCGGAAGCCGCGCACCTTCACCTGGAAGTCGGTGCGCCCGAGGAACTCCAGCGTCCCGTCTTCCTTCCAGCGCGCCTTGTCTCCCGTCCGGTACAGCCGTGCGCCGGGCTGCGTGCTGAAGGCATTCGGCACGAAGCGTTCCGCCGTCAGGTCCGTGCGGTTCAGGTAGCCCCATGCCAGGCCTTCACCGCCGACGTACAGCTCCCCGGGCACGCCCACGCCGGCCACCTCGCCGTGCGCGTCCAACACGTAGGCCGTCGAGTTCCCAATCGGCTTGCCGATGGGCACCGATGAGGTGGGCGACGTGTCACGCGTCAGCGTGTGCGTGGTGGAGAACGTCGTGTTCTCCGTCGGGCCGTACCCGTTCACCAGCACCGCGCCTTGTGGCAGGTGCTTCAGGTGTTCGCGCACTCGCTGCGCCGGCAGCACGTCGCCGCCCGCGAGCACCTGGGCCACTCCCCTCAGCGCGTCCACCTGATGTAGCGCCATCTGCTCGTACAGCGCGGCGGTCAGCCACAGCGTGCTGATGCGCTCCTGCTTCAGCAGCGTGCCCAACTCCTCCAGCGTCTGCGCTTGCGGCGGCGCCAGCACCAGCTTCGCGCCGTGCAGCAGTGCGCCCCAGAGTTCCAGCGTCGACGCGTCGAAGGCCACGGGCGCCAGTTGCAGCCACACCTCCTCCGGCCCGAAGCGCAGGAAGTCGTTGCCCACCACCAGCCGCGTGATTCCCCGGTGCGGCACGCTCACGCCCTTCGGCCGGCCCGTGCTTCCCGACGTGAACATCACGTACGCCAGGTCCTCTCCCGTCACCTCCACTCGCGGCGCCGTCTCCGGATGCCGGGCCGCTTCGGCCCATACCGTGTCCAGCAGCAGCGGCGTTCCCGCGCTCTCCGGCAGCTTCTCCACCAGCGACCGCTGCGTCAGCGTCACGCCCACGTCCGCATCCCCCAGCAGCAGCGCGATGCGCTCCGCTGGGTAGTTGCGGTCCACCGGCACGTACGCGCCTCCCGCCTTCAGGATGGCCAGCAGCCCCGCCACCATCTCCCACGAGCGCTCCACGAATACGCCCACTCGCGTGCCGCGCTTCACTCCCTGGCTCCGCAGGTGATGCGCCAGCTGGTTCGCCTTCGCGTCCAGCTCGCCGTACGTCAGCGTCTTCCCGTCGTGCGCCTGGACCGCCACCGCGCCCGGGGTCCGCTTCGCCTGTGCCTCGAAGCGGGCGTGCACCGACATGTCTCGGGGCAACTGCGTGGCCGTCGGGTTCCACGTCACCAGCACCTGCTGGCGCTCCGCCTCCGTCAGCATGGGCAGCCGGCCCACCGCTTCCTCCGGCTTCGCCACCACGCCTTCCAGCAGCACCCGCAGGTGCTCCACCATCCGGTGCACTGTCGCGGCTTCGAACAACTCGGTGCTGTACTCCACCGCCCCGCTCAAGCCCTGCGGCGTCTCCGTGAAGAAGACGCTCACGTCGAACTTCGACGTGCGGATCTCCAGCTCCAAGGGCTTCATCGTCAGCCCGGGCAGCCGTGCCTCTCCCTCCGGCATGTTCTGCAATGCCAGCAGTGACTGGAACAGGGGCGTGTGGCTGAGGCTGCGCTCCGGTTGCAGCGCCTCCACCAGCTTCTCGAAGGGCACCTCCTGGTGCTCGTACGCGCCCAGCACCGTGCCTCTCACCTGCTTCAGCAACTCACGGAACGACTTCTCTCCGTCTACCTGGGCACGCAGCACCAGCGTGTTGACGAAGAAGCCGATGAGCCCTTCCAGCTCCGAGCGCGTTCGGCCCGCGATGGGCGAACCCACGCTGATGTCCGTCTGCCCCGAGTAGCGCGACATCAGCATCTGCCACGCCGCAAGCAGCACCATGTACAGCGACGCGCCCTCGCGCTGCGCCAACGACTTCAGCCCCTGCTCCAGCGACGACGGCAGCACGAAGGAATGAACCGCTCCTGCGTTGCCTCGCACTGCGGGACGAGGATGGTCCGTGGGCAGCTCCAGGACGGACGGCGCCCCGGCGAGCTTCCCCCTCCAGAAGTCCACTTCCTTCTGGAGCGTCTCTCCCTGCAACCAGCCGCGCTGCCACGCCGCATAGCCCGCGTACTGCAACGGCAGCTCCGGCAGCGGCGACGGTCGTCCTTCCGTGAAGGCCGCGTACAACGCTCCCACTTCACGGATCAGCACGCCGATCGACCAGCCGTCCGACACGATGTGGTGCATCGTGATGAGCAACACGTGCTCGGTGGCTTCCAGCCTCAACAGGCTCGCCCGGATGAGCGGCCCCTGGTGCAGATCGAAGGGTTCCGCCAGCTCCACTCCGAGCCGGCGCCGGACTTCCGCCTCCCGCTGCTCGCTGTCGATTCCCTCCAGGTCGACGTCCGCCACCGGCAGGTGCGCTTCGGTCTGGATGCGCTGGATGGGCTGACCTTCGTGCAGCTCGAACGTCGTGCGGAGGGCTTCATGGCGCCGGACGATTTCGTCCAGGGCTCGCACGAGCGCTCCCCGATTCAAGGTGCCTCGCAGCCGGACCGCGACGGGCACGTTGTAGAGTGCGCTTCCCGGTTCCATCTGGTCGATGAACCACAGGCGCTGCTGCGCGAACGACAGGGGCGGCGCTTCATCGCTCGCGACGGGCTTCAGAGCCGCGAGCTGGTGACTCGCGGCCGTTCCCAGCCGCTCGGCCAGGACTTCGAGCACGGGTGCCTCGAAGAGGGCTCGCAACGAGAGCTCCACTCCGAACTCCGAGCGGATCCGTGACACCACCTGGGTCGCCAGCAGCGAGTGGCCACCGAGTGAGAAGAAGTTGTCCTTCACGCCCACCTGGGGCACCCGCAGGACCTCTGCCCAGATGGCCGCCAGCTTCTTCTCCACCTCCGTGCGGGGCGCCTCGAAGGCGGTGCCTGCCTCCTGCGCTTCCAGCGCCATGAGCGCCTTGCGGTCCACCTTGCCGTTGGCCGTGAGCGGCAGCGCGTCCAACACGCCCATGGCGGACGGCACCATGTACTCCGGCAGGTGCTTGCGCAGCTCCGCTTCCACGGCCTTCGGGTCGATGCTCTGCCCCGGCTTCGCCACGAGCCACGCGACCAGCCGCTTGTCTCCGCCGACGTCGCGCACCACCGCCGCGGCTTCCGCCACGTCCGAGTGCTGGAGCAGAGCCGCTTCCACTTCGCCCAGCTCGATGCGGAAGCCGCGCACCTTCACCTGGAAGTCGGTGCGCCCGAGGAACTCCAGCGTCCCGTCTTCCATCCAGCGCGCCTTGTCTCCCGTCCGGTACAGCCGGGCGCCGGGCTGCGTGCTGAAGGCATTCGGCACGAAGCGTTCCGCCGTCAGGTCCGAGCGGTTCAGGTAGCCCCACGCCAGGCCTTCTCCGCCGACGTACAGCTCCCCAGGCACGCCCACGCCGGCCACGTCGCCATGCGTGTCCAACACGTAGGCCGTCGAGTTCCCAATCGGCTTACCAATGGGCACTGAAGCCGTGACGGCTGTGTCGCGCGTGAGCGCGTGCGTGGTGGAGAAAGTCGTGTTCTCCGTCGGGCCGTACCCGTTCACCAGCACCGCGCCTTGTGGCAGGTGCTTCAGGTGTTCGCGCACTCGCTGCGCCGGCAGCACGTCGCCACCCGCGAGCACCTGGGCCACTCCCGTCAGCGCTTCCACCTGGTGCAGCGCCATCTGCTCGTACAGCGCGGCGGTCAGCCACAGCGTGCTGATGCGCTCCTTGCGCAGCAGCGCGCCCAACTCCTCCAGCGTCTGCGCTTGCGGCGGCGCCAGCACCAGCTTCGCGCCGTGCAGCAGCGCGCCCCAGAGTTCCAGCGTCGACGCATCGAAGGCCACCGGCGCCAGTTGCAGCCAGACCTCCTCCGGCCCGAAGCGCAGGAAGTCGTTGCCCACCACCAGCCGTGTGATGCCCCGGTGCGGCACGCTCACGCCCTTCGGCCGGCCCGTGCTTCCCGACGTGAACATCACGTACGCCAGGTCCTCTCCCATCACTTCCACTCGCGGCGCCGTCTCCGGATGCCGGGCCGCTTCGGCCCACACCGTGTCCAGCAGCAGCGGCGTTCCCGCGCTCTCCGGCAGCTTCTCCACCAGCGACCGCTGCGTCAGCGTCACACCCACGCCCGCATCCCCCAGCAGCAGCGCGATGCGCTCCGCCGGGTAGTTGCGGTCCACCGGCACGTACGCGCCTCCCGCCTTCAGGATGGCCAGCAGCCCCGCCACCATCTCCCACGAGCGCTCCACGAATACGCCCACCCGCGTGCCGCGCTTCACGCCCTGGCTCCGCAGGTGATGCGCCAACTGGTTCGCCTTCGCGTCCAGCTCGCCGTACGTCAGCGTCTTCCCGTCATGCGCCTGGAGCGCCACCGCGCCCGGCGTCTTCCGGGCCTGCTCGGAGAACAGTGCGTGCACGGGCGTGGTGCTCGCGGCATCCGCCCCCAGTCGGTTGCCTCCGCCGAGGATCCGCTGCCGCTCCTCCGCGTCCACCATCGGCAGCCGGGACACGGCGGACTCCGGACGCGACAGCGCCGCATCCAGCAGGACCCGCAGGTGCTCCACGATCCGGCGCACCGTCGTGGCGTCGAACAACTCGGTGCTGTATTCGACCGAGCCCCGCAGCCCTTCGCCCTCCTCCACGAAGAAAACGCTCACGTCGAACTTCGACGTGCGGCTCTCCATCATCACCGGCTTGAGCGCCATGCCCGGCAGCCCCAGGTCTCCCTGCGGCACGTTCTGGAGCGCCAGCAGCGTCTGGAACAGCGGCGTGTGGCTCAGACTGCGGTCCGGCTGGAGCGCTTCCACCAGCTTCTCGAACGGCACGTCCTGGTGCTCGTACGCCTCCAGCACCGTCCCCCGCACCTGCTTGAGCAACTCACGGAAGGAGGCCTCTCCGTCCACCTGGGCGCGCAGCACCAGCGTGTTGACGAAGAAGCCGATGAGCCCTTCCAGCTCCGCCCGCGTCCGGCCCGCGATGGGCGAACCCACGCTGATGTCCATCTGCCCCGAGTAGCGCGACAGCAGCACCTGCCACCCGGCCAGCAGTACCATGTACAGCGATGCACCCTCTCGCTGCGCCAGCGCTCGCAGGCGCTGCGTCAGCACGGGGGACCACTGGAAGAAGTGCATCGCTCCCGCGTTGCCGCGCACCGCCGGACGCGGACGGTCCGTGGGCAACTCCAGGGCGGCGGGCGCCCCCGCGAGCCGGCCCTTCCAGAAGGACACCTCGCGTTCGAGCGCCTCTCCCTGAAGCCAGCCACGCTGCCAGGCCGCGTAGTCCGCGTACTGGAGCGGCAGCTCCGGCAGCGTCGAGAGCTGGCCCTGCACGAATGCCGCGTACAGCGCGCCAATCTCCCGCACGAGCACGCCCAACGACCAGCCATCCGAGATGGCATGGTGCATCGTGAGCGCGAGCAGGTGGTCGTGCTCCTCCAGCCGCACCAACTGCGCGCGGACCAGCGGCCCGCGCGACAGGTCGAAGGACCGCAGCCCCTGCGCCGTCACCCGGCGGCGGGCTTCCTCTTCCCGCTCGCCCGCTTCGACGCCGCGCAGGTCCTCCACCTCCAGCGGCATCGCCGAGGGCGGATGCACCACCTGCACCGGCGTGCCTTCGTGCGACGTGAACGTCGTGCGGAGCGCCTCGTGACGGTTCACCAGCGCATCCAGGGCTCGCTGGAGCACCGCGACGTCCAGCGCACCCTCCAGACGGACCGCAAGCGGGACGTTGTAGAGCGGGCTGCCCGGCTCCAACTGGTCGATGAACCACAGGCGCTGCTGCGCGAACGACAGCGGCAGGGGCTGCTCCCGCGAGACACGCACCAGCGGCGGAGCGACGGAGCGCGTGGCGCGCTCCAGGCGGAGCGCCAGGGCCTCCAGGGTGGCGGACTCGAACAGCTCCCGCAGCGGCAGCTCCACGCCGAACCCCGCGCGGATCCGCGAGGCCACCTGCGTCGCCAGCAACGAGTGCCCACCCAGCTCGAAGAAGTTGTCCTTCACGCCCACCTGGGGCACGCGCAGCACCTGCGCCCAGATGGCCGCCAGCTTCGCTTCGGTCTCCGTGCGGGGCGCCTCGTGGACCTTCTCCGAGCGCGGGGCCTCCGGCTCCGGCAGCGCCTTGCGATCCACCTTGCCGTTGGCGCTGAGCGGCAGCGCGTCCAGCGACATCAGGACCGTGGGCACCATGTACTCCGGCAGCCGCTGCCGCAGGTGTGCCTTGAGCTCCGCCGCGTCGAGCGTCCGCTCCGGCTTCGCGACCGCATACCCCACCAGCTGCTTGTCCACGCCCTGCCCCCGCACCACCACCGTGGCCTCCGCCACATCCGGATGCAGGGCGAGCGCGGCTTCGATTTCGCCCAGCTCGATGCGGAAGCCACGCACCTTCACCTGGAAGTCGGTGCGGCCGAGGAACTCCAGCGTCCCGTCTTCCTTCCAGCGGGCCTTGTCTCCCGTGCGGTACAGCCGCGCGCCGGGCTCCGTGCTGAACACGTGGGGCACGAAGCGCTCCGCCGTGAGGTCCGCGCGGTGGAGGTAGCCCCAGGCGAGGCCCTCGCCGCCCACGAACAGCTCCCCCGGCACTCCCACCCCCGCCAGGTCGCCGTGCGCGTCCAGCACGTACGCCGTCGAGTTCCCGATGGGCTTGCCGATGGACACCGACCCTTCGAACTCCGTCCGCCCCGTCATCCGGTGGGTGGTGGAGAAGGTGGTGTTCTCCGTCGGGCCGTACGCGTGCACCAGCACCGCGCCTTCCGGAAGCCTCGCCAGGTGTTCCCGCACGCGCTGGGGCGGCATCACGTCACCGCCCGTCATCACCTGCGACACGCCCGCCAGGACCTCTCCCTGGTGCAGCACCATCTGCTCGTAGAGCGCCGTCGTCAGCCACAAGTTGCTGACGCGCTCCTGCTTCACCAGCGCGCCCAGCTCCTCCAGCGTCAGCGCGTGCGGCGGCGCCAGCACCAGCTTCGCGCCGTGCAGCAGTGAGCCCCACAGCTCCAGCGTCGAGGCGTCGAAGGCCACCGGCCCCGTCTGCGACCAGACCGCGTCCGCTTCGAAGCGCATGAAGTCGTTGCCCAGCACCAGGCGGGTGATGCCCCGGTGGGGGACGCACACGCCCTTCGGACGGCCCGTGCTGCCCGACGTGAAGATGATGTACGCGAGGTCCTCGCCGCCCACCGCCACGTCCGGTGCCGTCTCCTGTTCGCGGCGGATGGACTCCCACGCCGTGTCCACGCAGAGCGGCTTGCCCGCGCCGGCCGGCAGCTTCTCCACCAGCGACTGCTGCGTCAGCGTCACTTCGACGCCCGCGTCCTCCAGCAGCAGCGCGATGCGCTCCGCCGGGTAGTTGCGGTCCACCGGCACGTACGCGCCCCCGGCCTTCAGGATGCCGAGCAGCCCCACCACCATCTCCCACGAGCGATCCACGTACACGCCCACCCGCGTGCCCCGCTTCACTCCCAGCCCGCGCAGGTGATGCGCCAGCTGGTTCGCCTTCGCGTCCAGCTCGCCGTACGTCAGCGTCCGGCCATCCACGCCCTGCACCACCGCCACCCGGCCCGGCGCCTTGCGCGCCTGCTCCGCGAAGAGCGCGTGCACCGGCCGCTCCCGCGGATACGCCGCCTGCGTCCGGTTCCAGTCCTCGGCCAGCACGCGGCGCTCGGCGGCCTTCACCATGGGCAGCCGGGCCACGGGCATCGCCGGGTGGGCGACGGCGGACTCCAGCAGGCCGCGCAGGTGCTCCACCATCCGCGCGACGGTGGCGCCGTGGAAGAGGTCGGTGTCGTACTCCACGTAGCCGCTCAGGGTCCCATCCGCCTCCGTGAGCTGGAGGAGCAGGTCGAACTTGGCGGTCCGGGTGTCCACCTCCATCGCGTTCAGCTTCAGTCCCTGCACGGCGACCGGGCCGCGCGGCGCGTTCTGCAGCGCGAACATCGCCTGGAAGAACGGCGTGCGCCCCGAGTCACGCTCCGGCTGGAGCGCCTCCACCAGCTTCTCGAACGGCACGTCCTGGTGGTCCGTCGCGCCCACCATCGTCTCGCGCAGCTGGCGCACCAGGCCCTGGAAGGACAGCTCCGACGTGAAGCGCGCGCGCAGCACCAGCGTGTTGACGAACATGCCGATGAGGCCTTCGAGCTCCGAGCGGGTCCGGCCCGCCATGGGAGAGCCCACGCTCACGTCGTCCTGTCCGGAGTAGCGCGACAGCAGCGACTGCCACCCGGCCAGGAGCACCATGAACAGCGTCGCGCCCTCGCCCTGCGCCAGCGCCCGGAGCGCGTCCGTCAGCTCGCGAGGCCACTGGATGGGTGTGCGCGCGCCCCGGAAGCCACGCGTCGCGGGCCGGGGCCTGTCCGTCGTCAGCTCCAGCGCGGGCGGCGCGCCGGACAACTGCTCGCGCCAGTACGCCAGCTGCCGCTCCAGCGCCGCGCCCTGCAACGTCTCCCGCTGCCAGGCCGCGTAGTCCGCGTACTGCACGGCCAGCTCCGGCAGCGGCGACGGCTGGCCCTGCAGGAACATGGCGTAGAGCACCGCCACTTCACGCACGAGCACGCCCAGCGACCACCCGTCCGAGACGATGTGGTGCATCACCACCAGCATCAAGTGGTCCGCGTCCCCCAGCCGCACCAGCAGCGCGCGCATCAGCGGGCCCGTGGCGAGGTCGAACGGACGCAGCGCCCCTTCCCGCACCCGGCGCCAGGCTTCGGCCTCGCGCGCTTCCGCCGCGAGCGCGCTCACGTCCGTGCGCTCCAGCTCCAACACGGGCGCGTCCGCGAAGTGCTGCACCGGCCCGCTCTCCGTGCCCTGGAAGGTCGTGCGCAGCGACTCGTGGCGCCGCACCACCTCGCGCAGCGAGCGCTCCAGCACCGCCACGTCCACCGCGCCCTCCAGCCGCACCGCCACGGGCACGTTGTAGAGCGGGCTGCCCGGCGCCAGCTGGTCCATGAACCACAGCCGCTGCTGCGCGAAGGACAGCTCCGCCGGCTTCGACCGGTCCCTCAGCGGGAAGGCCGCCCGCGCCGGAGTCCCCGCCGCCTGCTTCTGCGCCGCCATCTTCTTCAGCAGCTCCGCGCGCTTCTCCGGAGACAGGTTCGCGATCCGCTTCGACAAATCACCGCTGCTGCTCATCGAAATGACTCCGAACTCTGGGCGCGACACGGCCCAGAGGGACGCCCGGAAGATGGGACGCGGAGCCCTCGGTCAGTGCCGGCAAATGTCGATCACGCGAGGCCCGCCGCTCGTCGCGCGAGCAGCGTGGGGGAGGCCAAAAACCTGTTGATCACATTATTCGGTCGAAGAGCGGCCTGCCATGCGTTCCATGCCCCCGAGCCTGCCTGCTCTCCAGCAGGGCTGGAACGGGCGTGACACATCCCGCGACAGGGAATGAAACAGGTGTTTCAGCCCCCGTCCCAGGATGGACGGGGTGGGGTCCGCGCGCGGGAGTTCAGTGACCCGCGGAGCCGGGCGGCTCGACGCGCTCCACCTGCTTCCGCACGGCGGCATCCGACGCCACGTCCGCGCCCAGCTGCAGGTAGGTGAGCTGGTACGTGCGCCCTGTCGCCGGGCCCTGCGCCGCCGCCGTGCGGGCCAGCGCGTCGCGCCGCGCTTCGAAGGAGGTCAGCGTCTCCTGGAGCGAGCGGCGCGCGTCCTCGTTCTTCTCCGTCTTCAGGCGCTCCTGCACCCGCGCGATGTTCGCCTCCACCATGCGCTGGCTCTCGCGGGCGCGGTTCGCCTCGGATAGGTCCGCGAAGGGACCGGTGCCCTCCACGGACAGCTCCAGCTTCGCGACCTGGCGGCCCCGCTCACCGGGCGGCACCAGCGTGGACACGCCCTGGCGCTGCGCCATGCCCACGCCCCGGCCGTCGTGCGACTGCACCACGAAGTCCACGCCCTCGGCGCCCTGGGCCAGCTTCACGGCCTCCACGTAGGGCACCGCCGCGAGCAACACCACCAGCGACACCTGCTCCTTCTGGCGCAGGCGCTTCACCTCGGAGGTCACCGCCGGCCCCACCGGCAGGCCCCGCACGCCCGCGGGCAGCACGGCCGCGCCGTCCGCCGACTCCGGGGACACGCCGAGGATGCCCACCTTCAGCCCGCCCACCGTCGTCACCACCGACGCGGGGAAGAGCGGCTGCCCCTTCGCGTCCACGAGGTTCGCGGACACGAGCTTCAGCTTCGCGCCCTTCGTCTTCTTCTTCAGGAAGTCCACGCCCAGCACGAGGTCGCGCTGGCCCACGGCCATGGCCGCGTAGCCCTGAGCGTCCAGCTGCTCCAGGAGCAGCTCCGCGCGAGGCTTCGCGTCCTGGCCATCCGCCAGGGTCTTGAAGAGCGCGTTGCCCGCGTCCAGTGCGAGCACCGGCACGCCCTTCGCGCGCTCCTCGTTCAGGACCGTCTTTCGTCTGGCCAGACCGCCAGACGGGTTGTGGCGTCAACCACAGGGGGCGACTTCGCCCCCATTGTCTCCGGTGAAGAGCAGCACGAGCTTCTTCGGCGCGGCCCCCGCCACCAGCGGCAGGAGCAGCAGGAGCGCCAGGGCGGCGAGCTTCGGGGCGCGGAGGCGCATCACTTCTTCGCCTTCTTCGGCGCGGGGGCCGGCGCGGCCTTCTTCTCCAGCTCCGCCAGCTTCGTCTTCGCCGTCTTGGCCGCTTCCGACTTGGGGTAGCCCTTCACCAGCTCCTCCAGCGCCAGCTTCGACTCCTCCTTCATCTTCAGCTTCAGGAAGCAGTCGGAGGAGCGCAGGTACGCGTCCGGCGCGGACGGCGTCTTCGCGAAGTCCTGCACCACCTTGCCGTACTCGAAGAGGGCCTCGCGGCACTTGGACTCGGTGAAGTACGTCTCGCCCAGGCCGAAGTGGGCCTCGCCCACGAGCGCGTCCTTGGGCCACTTCTTCACGAACTCGTTGTAGAGCTGGCGCGCGATCAGCGCGTCGCCGGCCTTCGCCTTCTCCTGCGCGAGCGCGAGGAACTCCTTCTTGTCCGTGGGGCGCTGGAGCTCCTCGGCCTTCTTCCTGGCCTCGGCCTCCTTCACCGCCTCCGTGCCCTGGAGCGCCAGGAGCCGCTGGTTGGTCTCCTCCGTGCTCTTGCCGAGCGCGGCCTCCAGCTCACCAATCTTGTAGAGGTACGTCTCCACCTGGCCGCGCAGCTGCGCCAGGTCCTCCACCGTCTTCTGGAACTGCACGCCGATGTCCGCGTCCTTGCGGCGCGCGGCGGTGTCCAGGCTCTGAAGGGCCTGCGTCACCTGGGCGATCTTCTCATCGAGCTTCGGCTGGGTGACGGCGAGCTGGTCGCGCGCCTCCTTCAGCTCCGCGGCCAGCTTGGCGTTGTCCGCGCCCAGCCGGTCCACCTTGGCTTCGAGGGCACGGCCGCGGTCGGCGGGGTAGAAACAGCCGGGAACGGCGGCGGTCAACAGGGCGAAGAGCACGAGCCTGCGCATGGGCCGCGCATCCTAGGTCCAAAGTGCCCCGCGCGCCGCTTCTGTTTCCTCCCGCGCCCGGCCGCCCCCCTGCCCCTCAGCGCGCCCCTTCCGCCTCCAGCCGCTCCACGGCCCGGGCGCAGGCCACCCGGAGCCGGGGCAGGTTGAGGAAGAAGGGCACCGGCCGTGCCCGCCCGGACTCGACCGCCCGCAGGGCCCGCCGGTAGGCCTCCAGGGCGGCGCCGGGCTGGCCGCACTGCTCCAGGAGGAGCCCCAGCAGGTAGCGGGCGGCGACGTGGTCCGGATCCAGGTCCAGGCACCGGCGCAGGTCGCGCTCGGACTTCTCGTCCGGGACGCCCGTGGAGGCCCCATCCAGCACGCACGAGAAGAGCCAGTCCGCCTGTGCCATCGCGGTTTCGTCCGGAGCCGATGGCGGAGCCGAGGGCGGGGGCGTGGCGGGCCCACTGGCTCCGGTGAGGCTCGGGAACCGGCCGGAGTCCCGCTTCGGCCGGACAGGCTCCGCGGGCACGGCGTCCTCGCGCACGTAGAAGAACGCGTGCTCGCTGGGCAGGAGCCGCAGCTCCGGGGGCACCTGGAGCAGGGGCTCCGCGGCGGACAGCACCAGCACCCCGCCGGGCGCGAGCCGCTCGCCCAGGCTGCGCACCGTGCGCTGGAAGGCCTCCGGGGTGAAGTAGATGAGGACGTTGCGGCAGAAGATGATGTCGAACCCGCCGCCCCCGGGGGCCTCCGGATACGGGGCCTCCATCAGGTTGTGGCGCCGGAACTCCGCCTGCGCGCGCAGCGACTCCACCAGCACCTGGCGCCGGCCCTTCGGCTCGAAGTAGCGCGAGCGCGCGGCGTCTGGCACGCGCCGGAGCGCATCCGCCGGGAAGCTCAGCTCCCGCGCCCGGGTGAGCACCTGCCCGGAGATGTCCGTGCCCAGCACGCGGCTGGCGGGATCCGCGCCCTCCTGCGCCATCAGGAGGAGCAGCGTGGCGACCTCCTCGCCCGCCGCGCAGCCCGCGCTCCAGACGCGCAGCGGTGACCTGGAGCGCTGCACCCGGGGCGACAGCACGTGCTCGCGGAAGGCGGACAGCTGCACCTCGTCCCGGAACACCTCCGAGGTGTGCACCGCCACCGCGTCCACCAGCCGCGCCAGCTCCTCCGCGCCCGCCGGCGTGCGCAGGTGCGCCACCAGCCGCGCCGCGTTCTGGTCGTGTCCCAGCGCGTCCAGCCGCGCGTCCAACCGCCGCCGCTGGGCCCCGCTCAGCGCCATGCCCGTGTGCGCCTGAAGCCAGGCGTGGACGGGAGTCCAGCGCTCGGAGGAGGACGTCATGGCGCGCGAGGTCAGCGGCTTGCGGCCAGCGACTCTCCGCGCGCCAGACGCGACAGGGTGGCGGCGACGTCATCGCCGTGGATGAGGTGGTCCACCGCCTTGCGCTCCACCGCCGCGCCCGGCATGCCGAACACCACGCAGGACTCCTCGTTCTGCGCCAGCGCCAGCCCACCGCCCTGCTTGATGGCCAGGAGCCCGTCCGCCCCGTCCGCGCCCATGCCGGTGAGCACCACGCCCACCGCGCGCCGGGCGTAGACCTTGGCCACGCTCTCCAGCAGCACCGTGCCGCTGGGCATGTGCCCGTCGCGCTCCACGCCGGACTTGAGCGCCACGCGGCCTCGCACGGGCACCACCATGTGCTGATCCGGCGGCGCCACCAGCACCAGCCCCGGCTGAAGCGTGTCCCCGTCCACCGCCAGCCGGACCTTGAGCTTGCTCGCGTTGGCGAGCCAGCTGGCCAGCGACTCGGAGAAGGCGGCGTTGATGTGCTGGACGATGACGATGGGCGCCGGGAAATCCGCCGGCAGCTCCGACAGCATCCGGTAGAGCACCTGCGGGCCGCCCGTGCTGGCGGCCACCGCGACGATGCCCATGGAGGCCGCGGGCAGCGCCGGCACGGGGGTGTGCGGCATCCCCGGCGCGCCGCGCTTCTGGCCGCGCACGTGGCGGATGACGCGCACGGAGGAGATGAGCTTCACCTCCTTGGTGAGGTTCCACGCCTCCGGCCCCGCGTCGATGGAGGGCTTGATTTGGAGCGCCAGCGCGCCCAGCTCCAGCGCGCGGTACGTCAGCGCGGGGGCCTGCGAGCGCGGATCGCCCGTCAGCACCAGGATGGGCGTGGGGCACTCGGCCATGATGTGCTCCACGGCCGTGAGCCCGTCCATGACGGGCATGTCCACGTCCATGGTGATGACGTGGGGGCGCAGCTCCTTCGTGAGGGCAACGGCCTCCTGGCCGTTCGCGGCGGTGCCAACGACCTGGATGTCCGGGTCGTCGCTCAACGCCGCGCTGATGAGCTGACGGCAGATGACCGAGTCATCCACCACCAGCACCGTCACTTTCTTGCCCATGTCCGTTCAATACCCCGTACGCGCCGCGGGAGTATAGCAATGCGATGGCCCCCGGGCGTCTCTCCTAAGTCTTCGGGGACTTCAGGCCAGGAGCCGCCCCACGACGTCCACCAGGTCCTGGCGGACGAGGTCGCCCTTGGTGATGTAGCCGTCCGCCCCGGCCGCCAACCCACGCGCCCGGTCCGTCTCCCCTCCCCGGGTGGTGAGGATGACGACGGGCAGCCCGCGCCGGGCCGGGTCCGACTTCAGGCGTCGGGTGAGCTCCACGCCGTCCATCTCCGGCATCTCCAGGTCGGTGACGACCAGCTCCACCGGGGGCCCCTCCTGCCCCAGCTGCTCCAGCGCCGAGGGGCCGTCCGCCGCCCGGAGGGTGTCGTACCCCACCGCCTCCAGCAGGTTGGCCACCAGCTCCCGGGTGAGGGGCGAGTCGTCCACCACCAGGATGCGGCGGCGGCGCGGCGCGGGGGCCCGCACCGGGGGCCGGGCGAGCTTCAGGGGCGCGGTGCCGTGCACGCCCGCCGCCAGCGCGGCCGCGGACAGCACCATGGCCAGCCGCCCGTCCGCGAGCGACGTGGCCCCGGTGAGGTGCGTGTAGCGCGCGAGGATGCCCTTCAAGGGGAGGATGGCCTGGACGCGCTCCTCCAGGACGCGGTCCACCGCCAGTGCGGCCTCCATGCCCTGGCCCTTCACCACCAGCACCAGCTCGCCCTCCCGGGCGGGGCGCTCGGTGGCGAGCCCCAGGAGCGACGCCAGCGAGGCGAAGGGCAGCACGCGCCCCTCCATGCGGAGGGTGGGACGGCCGGCGACCTCTCCCACCTCGGAGGCGTCCACCTTGAGGGCGCGGGAGACGTGGACGGCGCTCAGGGCGAGCGTCTCGCCGAAGACCTGGACGAAGAGCAGGGGCGCCACGGTGAGGGACACCGGGACGCGCAGGGTGAAGATGGTGCCCCAGCCGGGCGCGGACTCCACGCCCACATCGCCGCCCAGGGCCTGGAGCGAGGTCCGCACGGCATCCAGCCCCACGCCCCGACCTGACAGGTCGGTGACCACGTCACGCGAGGTGAAGCCGGGCAGGAAGACGAGCTCGCGCGCGGCGGCGTCGGACAGGGCGTTGGCGGCGGGCTCGTCCAGGACGCCCCGGCGCACGGCGACGCGCCGGAGGAGCGCCGGATCCATGCCCGCGCCGTCGTCCTCCACGCGCAGGATGATGCGGCTGCCCTCGCGGGCGGCGCGCAGGGTGAGGCAGCCCCGGGGGTGCTTTGCGGAGGCGACGCGGTCCACGCGCGTCTCCAGGCCGTGGTCCAGCGCGTTGCGGACCAGGTGCATGAGGGGTTCGCGCAGGGCCTCCACGACGGAGCGGTCCGCGCGGGTGTCCTCGCCGTCCACGACGAGCTCCACCTCCTTGCCCAGCTCCCGCGCCAGGTCGCGGACCATGCGGGGATAGGGTTCGAAGAGGACGGAGAGGGGCAGCATGCGCAGGCCCTGGATCTCCTCCGACACCTGATCCAGGTCGCGCAGCTCCGCGTTGGCAAGCAGCTTGGCCTCGCGGTGCAGGGTGGCAGCGAGTTCCTTGGCGCGGCCCAGGCGCTCCGCGAGCGCGACGCCCGCGGGGCCCAGGTCTTCCGCGGTGCGGGCCAGCTCGCTCAGTTCGCGCACGAGCTCCAGGCGGCGCGCGGTGGCCAGCTCGCGGCGGCGGGCCACCTGGCCCAGGTTGGTGACCGCGCTGGTGAGCATGTCCAGGCTGGCCACGCCGATGCGCACGGCCGTGTCCATGCGGACGTCGCCGGTGCGCACCGTGGCGGTTGCGTGCTTCGGCGCGGCGGGCGGGCGCGAACGGGCGGTGTCGACCATCCGCGTGCCGGCCGACGCGGCAGGGCTCGCTGGGTGCGTGTTCGAGGACGTGCCCGGCGCGGGCCCCACGAGGTGCGGGCTCCCCGGACCGCCAGCGGCGCCGCCCAGGTGCGCCCCCGGGCTTCCGGGAGCGGACGCCACGAGGTGTGCGCTGCCCGGGCCTCCCGCCACCGGAGCGACGAGGTGCGAGCCGCCCGGGCCTCCTGTCACAGGGGCCACGAGGTGCGAGCTTCCCGGGCCTCCCGCCACCGGGGCGACAAGGTGCGAGCCCCCCGGACCTCCGCTCATCGGGGCCACGAGGTGCGACTGGCCCGAACTACTCGGATGGAGACCGTGCGAGCCGGGCGTGGCTCCCGCGATCTGACCAGTACCTGGACTCCCGTGCGCCGCCCCTGGTGCCGCTCCGAGACCTGGATGGACAGCGTGCGCGCCCGGCGTTGCGCCAGTGGCATGGCCAGGATGAGCGCTCCCGAGCGCGGTGCCCGGTGCGCCCCCCGCGGTGGACGGCTCCCCGTGCGTTCCCGCCGGACTCCCGGGTGTCTCCGTCCGAAGTGCCGTGGCGAGGAACTGCGCTGCGCCGGCTCCTGGCGATGCGGCTCCCGCCGACGCGTCCGGGCGTGATGCGGGCGCGCTCCAGTGCGCGGGGACCACCACGGCCGCGGACGGCTCCCGGCGGTCCGTCACGATGAGGTGCGACGCTCCCTCCCCCTTCGAAGGCCGTCCGCCCTCTGCCGGACGCGCGGACTCCGCGATGACCCGCTGCTGCAGCGTCGCCACCAGCGTCTCCACCGCCAGCAGCGGCTCACCCGCCTGGAGCGCGCCCGACAGCGCGAGCACCGTGTCCGCCGTGGCGAGCAGCGCGTCGGTGGACTCCGAAGACAGCCGGTAGCGCTGCGGCTCCGCGCACCGGACCAGTTCCTCCATCTCGTGCGCCAGCGTGTTGATTTCGCTGAAGCCCATCATCCGGGCCTCGCCCTTGAGCCCATGCAGCTCGCGCAGCACCCGCTGCCCGGCCTCCAGGTTGCCCCCGGACTCCAGCTCCATCAGGGAGCGGTTGATGCGCTCCAGACGGACCGTGACCAGGTCGCGGAACTGCTTGAGGAGCCGTTCGCTGGGGTTCACCCGCCGCCCCCCTTGCGCAGGGTCGCCTGGTGGATCTGGAAGCGCTCCACCACGCCGCGCAGGTCCTGCGCCAGCCCCAACAGGTCCCCGTTCGCCGCGCCCACCTGCTTCGTCGCGTTGAGGCTCTGCTGGGTAATCCGCAGGATGTCCGCCATCGTCTCCGCGAGCTGATCCGTACCCGCCTGCTGCTGCTGCGTGGACCGGGAGATGATCCGCACCGAGTCCGACGTCCGCCCCGCCAGGTCGACAATCTGCCGAAGCGACTCGGACACCTGCTCCGCGAGCCCCGTCCCCGTCTCCACCGCGCGCACGCCGCCGCCCGTCACCGTCACCGCCGCGGCGGAGGCCTCGCGCACCTCCTCGATGAGCCCCTCAATCTCCTTCGTGGACTCCAGCACGTTCTCCGCCAGCCGGCGCATCTCCGCCGCCACCAGCGAGAAGCCCCGCCCTACCTCGCCCGCCTTGGTGCCCTCCAGCTCCGCGTTGAGCGCCAGGAGGTCCGACTTGTCCGCGACGCCGTTGATGAACTCGACGATCTTCCCGATCTGCTGCACGCGCTTGTCCAGCCGCCCCACCGCCGAGCCAATGGCCTGGTTGTCCTGGCGCATGCGCGACATGGCCCCCAGGAAGGACTCCGCGCTGCGCTGTCCGCCCTGGGCCGCCGCCAGCGTGCGCTGGGCGATCTCCGCCACCGAGCTCGCGTTCTCCGCGATCTGCTTCGCCGAGCGCGCCAGTTCCTCCGTGGTGGCGCTCGTCTCGTCCAGGCTGCTGGCCTGCTCCGCGGCGCCGGCCTCGTAGCGCCCGGAGGTGCTGAGGATCTCCTCCGTGGTGGCCGAAATCTGCGAGCCCGCGCGCTGAAGCTCCGCGAGCACGTCCGCCAGGTGCGTGCGCATCGTGGTGAAGGCCGCGGACACCGCCCACACCTCATCCTCCGCGGGCACCAGCCGGGGGCTCGCCAGGTCACCCGCGGCGATGCGGCGAGCCTCGCCCGACAGCTCCCGCATGGGCCGCCCCAGCAGCGTTCCGCCCAGGTACGCCGTGGCCAGCGCCAGGCCGAACACCACCGCGCACAGGAGCGCGCTGGACGTGTACGCGTCCACCAGCACGCCCTGCGCGACCGGGCTGTCCGCGCCCACCAGCCGGTCGAAGAGCCGGTCCGTCAGCGCCGTGACGACCTGCGCGCACATCACCGCGGGCGTCACCACGCAGATGGCGGTGAAGGCCACCAGCCGCGCGCGGATGCGCGAGCGCCGGGGCAGCGCGGCGATGACCTGCGCGTGCGTCAGCCCCTGCTCCGCCACCCACAGCACGCCGCGCCGAGCCCTCAACGTGACGAGCCCGTACACGAGCAGCGACGAGAGCGGGCCGAACAGCGCCCCCAGCCCCGCGACCCGCAGGGTGTCCTTCCACGCCAGGGCCATGGACGACCAGAGCGCCATCGCCACCACGCCCGTGGTCAGCACCCACAACCCCAGCGAGCGGAAGAACGCCTCGCCCGGCGCGCGCGCCACCTCGCCCACCGCCTTCGCCAGGTGCTCCGGCGTGGGCGGCAGCGCTCCGCGCTCCAGGGCCCGCAGCTGGGGGAAGCGGCGCAGGGACACGCCCACGCCCAGGAGCATGTGCAGCGCGCTCACGCCCACCACCAGGACGACGAGCCCCCCCAGCTCCTGGGCCAGCTTGCCGCCCACCACGAGCGACGCGAAGTGCAGCCCCAGCGTGGAGCCCACCAGGTTCGCCAGCGGCACGGGGAACATCAGCTGCTGGCTGAAGGCGGCCCGCCGGGAACCCGAGCGCGAGAAGCGGTCCATGTCACCCGACTCCCGTCGCGCCAGGCGTGCCGAAAGCTCCGCCAGAAGCTCCGCCGGAAGCTCCGCCAGAAGCTCCGGCCAACTCGCCGCCGGCAGCCTCGACATGGAAGCGCTGCACCACGTGCTGCAGGTCCGCCGCCAGGGTGGACAGGTCCGCGTTGGCCGCCACCATCTGCTTGGTGGCCGCGGCGTTCTGCTCGGTGACGCGCAGGATGTCCCCCATGGCCGCCGCGAGCTGATCCGTGCCCGTCTGCTGCTGCAGCGTCGCCAGCGAGATGCTGCGCACCGCGTGCGACGTCTGCCGCGCCAGCTCCAGGATGAGGCTCAGGCTGTCGTCCACCTGCGCCGCCAGCAGCGTGCCCAGCTCCGTCGTCTTCAAGCCCGCCTCCGTGGCCATCACCGCGCCGTTCGTCGCGTCGCGGATCTCCCCGATGAGGCCTTCAATCTCCTTCGTGGAGCGGATGACGTTCTCCGCCAGCCGGCGCATCTCCGCCGCCACCAGCGAGAAGCCCCGCCCCACCTCGCCCGCCTTGGTGCCCTCCAGCTCCGCGTTGAGCGCCAGGAGGTCCGACTTGTCGGCGATCTCGTTGATGAACTCCACCACCTTGCCAATCTGCTGCACGCGCTTGTTGAGGCGCACCACCGCCTCCGCGATGGCCTCGTTGTCCTCCCTCATGCGCTGCATGGCGCCCAGGAAGGCGGTGGCGCCGCGCTGGCCGGACTGCGCCGCGCCGAAGGTCGTCTCCGCGATGGCGGACACGGACTCCGCGTTGTCGGCGATCTGCTGCGCGGACCGGGCCAGCTCCTCCGTGGTGGCGCTGGTGGCGTTGAGCGCCCCGGCCTGCTCGTCCGCGCCCACCTCCTGCTCCGTGCTGGTGGCCACCAGCTGCTCGGTGGTGGAGGAGATTTGAATGCCCGCCCGCTTGAGCTGCGACAGGGCCTGCACCAGCTGCACCTGCATCTGGGTGAAGGCCGCGGAGGTGGCCCACACCTCGTCCTCGGCGTGGATGACGCGCGGGGGCCGCACCTCGCCGCGCGCGATGCGCGTCGCGTCCTCCGTGATGGCGCGCAGGGGCTCCGACAGCGCCGTGCCCGCGAGCGCCGCGGTGCCCAGGATGAGCAGCGTGACGAGCCCCGCGATGAGCCCCAGGGGCGGCCCGTCTCCCTCGCGCGCCCGCGCCATCACCTTCGCGCGCGCATCCGGCGTGGTGGCCTGGGTCCACGCGTCCACCACCGTCACCGTGCGCGTGAAGGCCACGTCCAGGATGAAGAGCGACGGGCTCAAGACGGCGATGGCGGTGAAGACCACCAGCCGGCGGCGGATGTGCATGCGCCGGGGCGGCAGCGCGGCCAGCACCTCCAGCGGCGCCGGCCCCAGCGACACCAGCCGGTCCAGCGTGGCCCGCGCGCGGCGCACCACCATCAGGTAGGTGAGCATGGCGCTCAGGGGGCCAATGGACAGCCCCAGCACCATCACCCGCACGCCCTCCGTCCACGGCACGTCCGCCAGGAGCGGGAAGGCCAGGGCCACCGTCAGCGTGCCGCCCAGCCAGCCCTGCATCACGAACCAGAAGCTGCGGCCGGGGATGGCCGCCACCTCCTGGACCGCCACCAGCAGGTGCTCGGACGTGGCGGGCAGCCGGCCCTCGCCCAGCGCGAAGAGCGTGCGCAGGGCCCGCGTGTCGCGCGCGTACCCCACGCTGATGAACAGCACGAGCGCGCAGAACATCAGCCACGTCAGCGGCGTGCGCCCGGCCTCCGGCAGCGTGTGCGACAGGTGGATGTGGAGGAACGCGATGCCCACGCCCAGGCAGCTGCCCGGGATGCGCGGCCGCGTCGTCCAGCGGCCCAGGGCGCGAAGCTCCGGCGGCGCGATCATGCGCCCTCCCCGTCCAGCCCGCGCAGGTAGCGCTGGAAGGCGTCCAGGCTGAGCAGCGGCCAGAGCACCCCGCGGGTAATCACGAAGCCGCGCAGGCTGCCTCCGGAGGCCCCCGCCACCACCGGCGAGGGCGGCAGCACGGACAGCACCTCCGAGTCGATCTCCAGCCCGTCCACGCCCACCGTCTCTCCGGTGGCCGTCACCAGCACGCGCTGGGCGCCCCCCGCTCCCAGGAAGGCCCGGTGGGCGGACACGGTGCCCGCGTCCGGCGCGGCGATGGAGGCCACCTCGCCCGCCTCGAAGGCGATGCGGTGCGGCCCCACGTGACACAGGAGCGTCCCCTCGACCCGGCCTGAGGGAAACATGGGGCTAGCCGCCCTGGCTGAGGTGGTCGAAGAGGCCTTCCGGGTCGATGACGGCCACGTCGCGCGAGCCGCTCTTCACGGGGCCGCGCAGGTGGACGTGCACGCCCGAGGGGCCCAGGGGCTCCAGCGGTCCCATCAGCGCGGACACGCCGGCGACGCTGCTGGCGGTGAGGGCGAGGGTGCCACGGGCCAGCCGCACCAGGACGGCGCGGCGGGACCCGGCGGTAACCCCGCCCACCAGCAGGCTCATGTCCACGACGGGGATGACTTCACCCCGGTGCGCGAACACACCCAGCAGGTGGGGCGGGGAACCCGGTACCCGCGTCAGCTCGGGGAAGGTGACGACCTCCGCCGCGGCTTCCGCGGGTACCGCGTACCAACTGCTTCCACACGCGAAGACGAGGTAGGACTGGCGTGTTTCCGACTCTAGGGCGGCCATGCGCGCCAGAGCCTACCCCAGAACTAGCGCTGGAACTCCACGCGGCGGTTCTCCGCCCAGCCTTCCTCGGTGCCGGCGCTGGACAGCGGGCGGGTCTCACCATAGCCCACCGTGGACAGCCGGTTGGACGGCACGCCCAGGTCGACCAGGTAGCGCTTCACGGCCGCGGCGCGGCGGTTGGACAGCTGGAGGTTGTACTCCTCCGTGCCGCGCTCGTCCGCGTGGCCGCCCAGGGTGATCTTGCCCTGGCTGGCCTTGATGCAGGCCGCCAGCTCGCCCAGGCGCGACTGCGCGCTGGAGTCCAGGGTGGACTCGTTGAAGCCGAAGGGCACCGGCGAGTAGTCGCACTTGGAGCTGGCGTCGGCGGTCACGCACTTGCCGGACTGGCACTCCTGGCCCTCACCGCAGTCGGTGTTGGCGGAGCAGGTGTCGCGGGGCGCCTGGCAGCGGCCGGCCTGGCACTTGCCGCCGTTGCACGCGGAGTCGTCCTTGCACTGGGCCTCGGCGCACTTGCCGGCCTCGCAGATGCGGCCGGAGCCACAGGCCGCGTCCGTGGTGCACTCAGGGGGCTTGGGCGCGCACTTGTTGGCCTGGCAGGTGAAGCCCTCGCGGCAGTTCGCGTCCGTCGCGCACTCCTGGCACTGGCCCTGGACGCAGACCTCGCCCTTCTCCTGGCACTGCTCGTCGTTGTTGCACTTGGGGTAGGTGGGCGGGCACCCGGTCAGCACGGCCACGGCGAGGGCCAACCCGGCCCAAAGCGAAATCCGGCGCATCATTCCTCCGACAGCAACCACGGGAAAAGAGAGGCCCACAGGGGGTGGGCCAGACTGTCCGCGTGTAGTCGGACCCACCGGGGAGAGTCAAAAGATTTGTCTTTTCCTCGCCCCTCCGGGCAGCACGAGACCCTTGATGCCCCGATTATTTCCGTGAGAGTGTGAACGGTTTGCCCATGCCCGCTGCGGTCCTCATTGTTGATGACGAAAAGAACATCCTCCTCACCCTGAGCCAGTCGTTGCAGCTGGCCGGCTACCGCACCGAGCTGGCCAGCAGCGGGCAGGTGGCACTGGACGTGGTGAGCGCGCGGCCGGTGGATGCCGTATTGATGGACGTGAAGATGCCGGACATGGACGGCCTCACGGTGCTGGCGCGGCTCACGGAGCTCAAGCCGGACCTGCCCGTCATCATGATGTCCGGCCACGGCACCATCGACACGGCGGTGAAGGCGACGCAGCTGGGGGCGCGCGACTTCCTGGAGAAGCCGCTGGCGCGGGACCGGCTGCTGGTGGCGCTGCGCAACGCGCTGAAGCACCAGGCGGCGATGGAGGAGCTGCAGGAGCTGCGCGCGCAGCTGGGCCGCTTCGACATGGTGGGCGGCGGACCCGCCATGCAGCGCATCTTCTCCCTCATCCAGCGAGCAGCGCCCAGCGAGGGGCGCGTGCTGATCACGGGTGAGAACGGCACCGGCAAGGAGCTCATCGCGCGGGCGCTGCACCAGAACTCCAAGCGCAAGGGCGGCCCGTTCGTGAAGCTCAACTGCGCCGCGGTGCCGCACGACCTCATCGAGAGCGAGCTGTTCGGCCACGAGAAGGGCGCCTTCACCGGCGCGGTGAGCGTGCGGCGCGGCAAGTTCGAGCTGGCGCACGAGGGCACCCTCTTCCTGGACGAGATTGGCGACATGCCGGCCGCCATGCAGTCGAAGCTCCTGCGCGTACTCCAGGAGGGAGAGCTGGAGCGCGTGGGCGGCGCGGAGACGCTCAAGGTGGACGTGCGCGTCATCGCCGCGACGAACAAAAATCTAGAGAAGGAGATCGCCGCGGGGCGCTTCCGCGAGGACCTCTACTACCGCATCAACGTCGTGCAGATTCACTCGCCGCCGCTGCGTGAGCGCCGCGAGGACCTGCCGGACCTCATCGACACGTTCCTGCGCGAGGCGTGCGCGAAGAACGGGCGGCGGCCGCTGGCGCTGTCGCCGGACGCGCTCGCGGTGATGAGCGCGTACGACTATCCGGGCAACGTGCGCGAACTGCGCAACCTGGTGGAGCGGCTGGCCATCCTCTGCGAGGGGCCGGTCGTCTCGCGCACGGACGCGCTGGAGCTTTTGCCCCGGGGCCGTCCCCTGCCCCCCATGCCCGAGCCCACCGTGGGCGGTGACGTGCCCGTCGCGCAGCCGGCCCCGGTGGTGACGACGCCCGCCGAGCCCGCGCCTTCGAACCCGGGCGGGTGGAAGCCGCGCGTGGATCAGACCTTCCGCGAGCAGGTGGAGGACGCGGAGCGGGAGATCATCCAGCGGGTGCTCGCCCACACGCATGACAACGTGACGGAGGCGGCGCGCATCCTCGACCTGGAGCGGGGTCACTTCTACAAGAAGATGAAGGCCCTGGGCCTGCGCCGCGGACAATCTGACTCGTAAGTGCCTGCATTTGCTGCTCCTTTTTGAAGGTACTGCCCCCACGGACCGCCCCATGGCTGGTCCGTGTGCTTGC
>NZ_RAVY01000006.1:0-105017 GCF_003611625.1 Corallococcus sp. CA054B | reverse complement strand
GGCCGGAAGCGCACCGCGACGAAGGACGCATGCGTGGACAACGGCACCACCTCCGCCGCCCGCATCGCCCCCACCACGTGCAGCCCCACCCCGTCCGTCAGGTCCACCAGGATGTCCAGGCACCCGTCCGGCAGCACCCGGTGCACCCCCACCGGCGCCGCTCCCGACAGCTCCAGCGCCCAGTAGCACTGGACGTACGGCGCCAGCGCCGCGCAGGGGCTCGCCTCCACGTAGCGCATCAGGCCGCGTCCGCGACGGCCGCGCGGGGCAGCCACACCGTGAAGCACGTCCCCTTCCCCGGCCCTTCGCTGCTCGCCTGGATGCGGCCTTCGTGGCGCTCCACGATTTCGCGGCAGATGGCCAGGCCCAGGCCCAGTCCTCCGGCGTAGTGCTCGGTTGCGTTGCGCGCGCGGAAGAAGGGCGTGAAGAGCTGCGGCAGGCTCTCCGCCGGGATGCCGATGCCCTGGTCCTCCACGTCCACCCGCACCTGCCCGTCCTCCTCGCGCACCCGCATGGACACCGGCGTCCCCGGCGGCGAATAGCGCAGGGCGTTCTCCACCAGGTTCGTCAGCAGTTGATCCAACCGCTGCTCGTCCCAGCGGCCCACCAGCGGCCCCTCCGGGACGTCCAGGGACAACAGCCCCTGGCGCTCCGGACGCGTGGACTGGATGCGCTCCATCACCTCGCGCGCCAGCGCCGTCAGGTCCATGGGAGCCACCGTCAGCGCGAAGCGCCCGGACTGCAACCGCGACACGTCCAGCATGTCGCCAATCAGCCGCGTCAGCCGGTCCACCTGCCGGTTCAGCCGCTCGAAGGAGGCGCGCTGGCGCTCCGGCGTCAGCCCCACGCCGGACTCCGACTGGCGGATGAGCAGCTCCAGCGTCGCCTTCAGCGGCGTCAGCGGCGTGCGCAATTCGTGGCTCGCCATGGAGAGGAACTGGTCGCGGATGACGATGGCCTCACGCAGTTCCTTCTGAGTCCGGTCGATGCGCGCCGCCATGTCGTTGAAGCCGTCCGTCAGCTGCGCGACCTCGTCGTCGCCCCGGGCCTGCACCCGCTGTTCCCGGGCGGGCGTGCCCAGCGCGGCGAAGCCGTCCCGCAGCGTCTCCAGCCGCACCGCCACGTCCCGCCCCACCCACTGCGACAAGAGCAGCGAGATGGCCCCCGCGAGCGCCGCGATGCCCACCACCCACGCACCCATGCGCGTCACCGGCGCGAAGGCTTCACGCAACCGCGCCGTCACCACCACCGTCCACGCCGTGTCCGGCACCTGCGCGTGCGCCACCAGCAGGCGGCGCCCGGATTCATCGAACGCCTCCTGCAGGCCCTCCCGCGCCGACAGCGCCTCCGGGGCCAGCAATCCCAGCACCGGCGCCCGCGTGAGCACGTCACCCCGTTCGGTCTCGCGCAGCAGGGTGCCGTCGCGCCGGTCGAAGATCTCCACGTGGTAGCTGCGCGAGGCCAGCGTCGACTGGAGTCCCAGCCGCTGCAGGGACAGCCCGCCCACCAGCACCGCGCGCTGGCCGTCCCCCAGGTCCACCCGCGTGGAGAAGACGATGAAGGGCAGCCCCGCGCGGGTGAGGAAGGGCCGCGACACCCACACCTCGTCGCCGCCGTTCAGCGCCTGCTGGAAGTACTCGCGGCTCGCGTAGTTGCCGGTGAGGCGGTTCAGCTGCTTGGACGGCACCAGCGTCTCCCCGTTGGCGTCCAGCAGCCAGGTCGCGTCGAACAGGCCGGTGTCGGTCTCCAGGAACTCCACCCGTTCGGACATCTCCTTGCGGTCCCCGGTGCGCACCGCTTCGATGAAGCCCGGGTCCCGGCTCTGCGAGCGCAGGAGCGCACGCGCGATGGACGCCGACTGCTCCAGCCACGCCGTCTCCGCCAGCACCGCCTGCTGCGCCTTGCCGCGCAGCTCCGCCGAGATGGCCCGCTGGGCCACGTACGACGTCACCGCCCCCACGACCAGGATGGGCAGCACCGACGCCAGGGCCATGCCCCGGAACAGCCGCCAGCGCACCCCGGACAGCGAAGGGAGCTGGCGCATCCGACACAACAACAGACAGGCCAGGACCATCACCGCGTACACGCCCATCCCGGCCCACGAGCGTCGAGACCCCAACGCGAGCGTCATGTTCAGGAACAAGACGCCCAAGCTGCCCGCGGCGATGCGGCAGGCCTTTTCGTGGCCGCGCCACAGCCCCACCGCCAGCAGCCCTCCCGTCGCCAGGAAGGCGCCGCCCATCAGCCGGATGAACGGACCGAACGCCAGCAGCGACATGCGGATGAAGCTGCTGGGGACCAGGACCATCAACCCGCCGAAGCTCAGCGCCACGCAGGCGATGAACACCGACAGCAGGCCCCGCCCCTGGAAGCGGCGGGTCCGCTCCAGCAGCAGCAGGCCCGCGATCAGCGGGTACAGGATGAAGCCCGTGAGGCCTCGGGGCAGCACGGTGGCGGCCCACCAATAGAACGCCACCGCCGCCAGGAAGAGCGCCCGGCCCAGCCACCCCACGAGCGGAGGCCAGGTGGGGTACAGCATCGCGGCGAGCATTGTCGCCGAGCCCACCAGGAACAGGCTGCCGAGCAACCGGACGTACGGGTAGATGAGCTGGAAGATGGCGGCCCCGAACTCGTAGGGCACGAAGACCATCGTGATGCCCACGACGAGGCCGAACGCCGCCGCGAACCACTCCATCCGTGCGCGTTCCAGGATGCTCACGAGGGCAGAGTACACAACCCGGGCGGGAGCGCACGGTCCGGTTGTCGCCGCCGCACGCCCCCTGTCGCGTATCAGGCCGCTTCCGCGACGGCCGAGCGGGGCAGCTTCACCGTGAAGCACGTGCCCTTCCCTGGCCCTTCGCTGGCCGCCTGGATTCGGCCCCCGTGGCGCTCCACGATTTCGCGGCAGATGGCCAGGCCCAGGCCCAGTCCTCCGGCGTAGTGCTCGGCCGCGTTGCGCGCGCGGAAGAAGGGCGTGAAGAGCTGCGGCAGGCTCTCCCGCGGGATGCCGATGCCCTGGTCCTCCACGTCCACCCGCACCCCGTCCGACTCCTCGCGCACCCGCACGACCACCGGCATCCCCGGCGGCGAATAGCGCAAGGCGTTCTCCACCAGGTTCGTGACGAGCTGCTCCAACCGCTGCTCGTCCCAGCGGCCCACCAGCGGCCCGTCCGGGACGTCCAGCGACACCAATCCCTGGCGCTCCGGCCGCGTGACATGGATGCGCTCCACCACCTCGCGCGCCAGCGCCACCACGTCCATGGGCGCCACCGTCAGCGTGAAGCGTCCGGACTGCAACCGCGACACGTCCAGCATGTCGCCAATCAGCCGCGTCAGCCGGTCCACCTGCCGGTTCAGCCGGGCGATGGTGTCCCGCTGCCGCTCCGGGCTCGTCCCCTGGCCGGCCTCGAGCTGGCGGATGAGCAGCGCCAGCGTGGCCTTCAGGGGCGTCAGCGGCGTGCGCAGTTCGTGGCTCGCCATGGAGAGGAACTGGTCCCGGATGACGATGGCCTCACGCAGCTCCTTCTGCGTGCGGTCGATGCGTGCCGCCATGTCGTTGAAGCCCAGGGTGAGCTGGGCAATCTCATCATCGCCCCGGGCTTGCACGCGCTGCTCCACCGACGGCGTGCCCAGCACGGCGAAGCCGTCCCGGAGGCTCTCCAGCCGCTGCGCCACGTCCCGGCCCACCCAATGCGACAGGAGCAGCGAGATGGCCCCCGCGAGCACCGCGATGGCCACCACCCACGCGCCCATGCGCGTCACCGGCGCGAAGGCTTCACGCAGCCGCGCCGTCACCACCACCGTCCACGGCGTGCCCTCCACCCGCGCATGCGCCACCACCATCCGTCGCCCCGTGTCGTCGAACGCCTCCACCAGCCCCTCCGGCCGCGCCAGCGCGTCCGACCCGACCAGGTCCAGCACGGGAGCCCGGGCGAGCACGCTCCCCCGCTCCGTCTCGCGCAGGAGGCTGCCATCGCGGCGGTCGAAGATCTCCACGTGGTCGTCGGGCGAGACGCGCGCCGGCTGCAATCCCAGCCGCTCCAGCGACAGCGCGCCCACGAGGAAGGCGCGCCGGCCCTCGCCCAGGTCCATGGGCACGGTGATCACGACGAAGGGCAGGTTCGCGCGGGAGAGGAAGGGCCGCGACAGCAGCACCTGGGCGCCGCCCTTCATCGCCTCCTGGAAGTAGGCCCGGTACGCGAAGTTGCCGCTCACCCAGTTGAACCGCGCGGAGGTCATCAGCGTGTCGCCGGTTTCATCCAGCAGCCAGGCCGCGTCGAACATCCCGGACGAGCCCTCCAGCATCGCCAACCGCTCCCGGATGCCCTCGCGGTTCCCCGTGCGCACCTGGGCGACGAAGGCCGGCCCCTGGCTGTACACGCGCAACATCGAGCTCGCCATGACGGCCGTCTGCTCCAGCCACGCGGTCTCCGCGGCCACCGCCTGCCGCGCCTTGCCGTGCAGCTCCGCCTCCAGGGCCTTCTGCGCCAGGTACGACGCCATCGCGCCCACGACCAGGATGGGCAGCACCGACGCCAGCGCCATGCCGCGGAAGAGCCGCCAGCGCACCCCCACCAGCACCGGCCACCGGCGCACGCCCGCCAGCAGCGCGCACCCCAGCGTCAGCACGGCATACACGCTCATCCCCGACCACGAGCGCCGCGACACCACCGCGACCGTCATGTGCAGGAACAGCAGGGCCAGTCCGCCCAGGGCCAGCCGGCACGGGAGCGGATTGCGGCGCCACAGCCCCACGGCGAGCAGCGTCCCCAGCAGCAGGAAGAGGAGCCCCGACCACCGGATGTAGGGCCCCAGCGACGCCATGGCGAAGCGCACGAAGTCCTGGGGCGCCCAGAGCATCAGCGGCCCGAAGCACAGCGCCACGCAGGACAGGAACACCAGCAGCAGGCCCTGTCCCCGGCGCAGGGTGCGCGGCTCCATGACGAGCAGGACCATCAGGAACAGGTAGACGACGGTGCCCGTGAGGCTGACGGGCAGGATGCAGACCTTCCACCAGTAGACCGCGACCGCGGTCAGCATCAACGCGCGCCCCACCCACCCCACGAAGGCGGGCCAGGCCGGATACATCAGCGCGACGAGCATCATCCCCGCGCCGACGAGGAACAGGCTCCCCAGCAGCCGGATGTGCGGATAGATGTATTGGAAGAGGGCGGAGCCGAACTCATAGGGCACGAACACCATCGACGTGCCCACCATGAGCCCCACCGCCACCGCGAACCACTCAACCCGAGCCCGCTGCAGGAGTTCCACGGCGCGCACCCTGACACAACCCGCTCGGATGTATCGGGCGCGGTGTCGGGTGAAAACACCGTTCGTCCAGTGCTTAGCGCCTCCGCCAGGCGTCGAGCAGGTGGCCCACCACCGCATCCACCCCGACATCCCGTGTGACTTGTGTGAAGACAAACGGCCCCTCGCCGCGCATCTTCCGGGCGTCACGCTCCATCACGCCCAGGTCCGCCCCCACGTGCGGTGCGAGGTCTGTCTTGTTGATGATCAAAAGGTCCGACTGCGTAATACCGGGCCCGCCCTTGCGAGGCACCTTGTCCCCGCCCGCCACGTCGATGACGTACACGGTGTAGTCCGCCAGCTCGCGGCTGTACTGCGCGGCCAGGTTGTCACCGCCGCTCTCCACGATGAGCAGCTCCGGGTGCAGCTCCTCCATCAACTGCTCCAGCGCGAGCAGGTTGTGGCTGATGTCCTCGCGGATGGCGGCGTGGGGGCAGCCGCCCGTCTCCACCGCCTTGATGCGCTCCGGTGACAGGGCCTGGTTGCGCACCAGGAACTCCGCGTCCTCCTTGGTGAAGATGTCGTTGGTCACCACGCCCAGGCGGTACGCGTCGCGCAGCTTCTTGCACAGGGCCAGCACCAGCGCCGTCTTGCCGCTGCCCACCGGGCCGCCAATCCCAATCGTGAAGGCCCGCTGCGAGTAGTCACGCCGGTGCGGCTTGTCGCGCGCGTCGAAGTGGCCCGGGTGGTCCCAGTCCTCGTGCGTGTGCTCGTGCCCGTCCTGCCCATGGCCGCGGTGGTCGTCGTCGTGCATGTCGCGCTTCCCTTTCGTCTCTTGTTTCAGGACAGGAACAGCCGGGAGTACAGCCGGTCGTGCGTGGCGCCCACCAGGTCCCACAGCGGCGCGGGCTGGGCCAGGTCCTCCACGCCCAATGCCTTGCATTGCTCCAGGACGGCCTCCAGCAGCGGCGTGGCCGCGTGCTGCACCTGGTGGGATTCATGCGTGCCGATGACGCCCATGCGCACGCCCGCGGACAGCGCGCCCCGCAGCGTGAGCGACAGGAAGAGGCGCAGCGCGTCCTCCTGCTCCACGTCCAGCGCGCGCAGCACCGCGCCGAACGCGGGCGCGTGGTGGAACTTCACGCTGGCCGCGCGGGCCGCCTCGCGCACGGGCCCCACGGCCTCCGGGAAGATGCGCCCGCAGGTGTCCAGGAAGGCCCTGCCCTGCGTGCGGCTGGCCCGGTTCGCGACGTGGTTGGTGAGGAACGCGTCCGCGCGAGCGTCCAGCGCCGGCAGGGAGGAGGGCTCGCGCCACGCGGGGCCCACCAGCGGCAGTCCGCCCAGTCCCGCCTGCCACACCAGCGCCTCCACGAAGCGCCGCACGTCCCCCGGGCCGCGCACCTCGCCCGCCTGCACCGCGGCCTCCAGGCCCCCCGAGTGCGCGAAGCCCCCCGTGGGAAAGCCCGAGTCCGCCAGCTGCAACACCCTCCAGCCGGAAGCCATGGCGCGCGCTCCTTCAGAACAGCGAGTAGCGCTGCGCCAGGGGCAGCCAGGTGGCGGGCTCGCAGCGCAAGAGCTCCCCGTCCGCGCGGACCTCGTACGTCTCAGGGTCCACCGTGATGACCGGCAGCGCGTCATTGAGGCGCATGTCCTTCTTGCCCAGCGCGCGGCAGCCCACCACCGCGGACAGCCGCTTGGTGAGCCCCAGCCCCTGCACGGTGCCTTCCAGCAGCGCGCGCCCGGACACGAACGCGAGGCTCGTGGAGCCGCGCGCCCGTCCTCGCGCGCCGAACATGGGGCGCATGAGGTACGGCTGCGGCGTGGGGATGGACGCGTTCGCGTCCCCCATCTGCCCCCACGCGATGAAGCCGCCCTTGAGCACCAGCTCCGGCTTCGCGCCGAAGAAGGCGGGCCGCCACAGCACCAGGTCCGCGAGCTTGCCCACTTCCACGGAGCCCACCTCGTGGGACAGCCCGTGGGCGATGGCCGGGTTGATGGTGTACTTCGCCACGTAGCGGCGGATGCGCAGGTTGTCGTTGTCCCCCTGCTCGCCGGGGAGCCTCCCGCGCTGCTCGCGCATCTTGTGCGCCGTCTGCCACGTGCGGGTGATGACCTCGCCCACGCGGCCCATGGCCTGGCTGTCGGAGGCCATCATGCTGATGGCGCCCAGGTCGTGGAGGATGTCCTCCGCGGCGATCGTCTCTCCGCGGATGCGGCTCTCCGCGAAGGCCACGTCCTCGGGAATCTCGCGGTCCAGGTGGTGACACACCATGAGCATGTCCAGGTGCTCATCCAGCGTGTTCACCGTGTACGGCCGCGTGGGGTTGGTGGAGCTGGGCAGCACGTTGGGCGCGCCGCACACGCGGATGATGTCCGGCGCGTGTCCGCCGCCCGCGCCCTCCGAGTGGTACGTGTGGATGGTGCGGCCCTTGAACGCCGCCAGCGAGTCATCCACGTAGCCGGACTCGTTCAGCGTGTCCGTGTGGATGGTGACCTGCACGTCCTCCGCGTCCGCCAGCGTGAGGCACGTGTCGATGGCCGCGGGCGTGGTGCCCCAGTCCTCATGCAGCTTGAGCCCGATGGCGCCCGCGCGCACCTGGTCGAGCAGGCCCTCCGGCAGGGACGTGTTGCCCTTGCCGGTGAGGCCGATGTTCAGCGGAAGCGTGTCCGTGGCCTCCAGCATGCGCGCCAGGTTCCACGCGCCCGGCGTGCAGGTGGTGGCGTTGGTGCCGGTGGCCGGGCCGGTGCCGCCGCCCACCCAGGTGGTGATGCCGCTGGCGATGGCTTCGTCCGCCTGCTGCGGGCTGATGAAATGGATGTGCGTGTCCAGGCCGCCCGCGGTGAGGATGAGCCCCTCACCCGCGATGACCTCCGTGGTGACGCCCACCACCATGCCCGGCGTGACGCCCGCCATGACGTCCGGGTTGCCCGCCTTGCCGATGGCAAGGATGCGCCCCGCCTTGATGCCCACGTCCGCCTTGAAGATGCCCGTCCAGTCCACCACGAGCGCGTTGGTGATGACGCAGTCGAGCGCGTCCGCGTCGCCCGTGCCCGCGCGCTGGCCCATGCCTTCGCGCAGCACCTTGCCGCCGCCGAACTTGCACTCGTCGCCGTAGACGGTGGCGTCGCGCTCCACCTGGAGCCACAGGCCGGTGTCCCCCAGCCGCACCCGGTCCCCCGTGGTGGGACCGAACATGTCCGCGTAGTGCCGCCTGTCCAGCTTGCGGCTCATGAGCGGTCCTCCTCGGGGGTCTCTTCCTCGTGACCGAAGCCCTGTGCGCGCACCTCGGCCAACAAACGCTCCCGGCCTTCGTCGGACACCTTGCCGCTGCCCAGCGCGTTGCCGCCGCGCACCACCTGCTCGCCCGCGATGGGGACCAGCGACACCGTCTTCACCTCGCCGGGCTCGAAGCGCACCGCCGTGCCCGCGGGGATGTCCAGCCGGTGGCCGTAGGCGCGGCCCCGGTCGAACACCAGCGCGCGGTTCGTCTCCGCGAACGCGTAGTGACTGCCCACCTGGATGGGCCGGTCGCCCCGGTGCGTGACGCGCAGGGTGATGGCCTCGCGGCCCGCGTTGAGCTCCAGCGCGCCCTCCGCCGCGCGCACGGCACCGGGCGGACCTTCCGGCGACGCGGCGGGCACGGTGAAGCGCTCCAGCGGCGGCACCGGCAGGAAGCTGCCGTAGAGCGCCAGCGACAGGTCCCCGTGCTCCGCCACCACCGGGTGGTGCACCGTCACGAGCTTGGTGCCGTCCGGGAAGGTGCCCTCCACCTGCACCTCCGCCAACATCTCCGGCACGCCGTCCATCACCTGCGCGCGCCCCAGGAACCGGCGCCCCAGGTCCATCAGCTCCGCCACGCTGCGGCCGTCACGGATGTACTCCAGCAACTGGGTGGCGATGAGCGCCACGGCCTCCGGGTAGTTGAGGCGCAGGCCTCGCGCCAATCGCTTCTGGGCGACGACGCCCGCCTGGTGCAGCAGCAGCTTGTCCACGTCACGGGGGGACAGATGCATGGGTCCGACTCCCTCGGTTCTTCCGGGTGCGGGATGCGCCGACCCGTCAGACGCTAGCGCGACGCGTCAGCGTGGGCCAGGATGGGGGCCCCTCGCGCCGTTCTCTCCCTCCGGAGTCCCCCGATGAAGAGCTTCAAGGCCGGCTTCCCCAAGACGCCCAAGGCGCCTCCCGCTCCGCCGAAGACGACGAACACGGTGGCCCAGAACCCGACCTTCTCGAAGCCGGGCACTCCCACCGCGAAGCCCGCGTCGCCCACGGCCACGCCCGCCGCGTCGCCCACGGCCTCACCGACTGTCTCCCGGCCAACAACCCCCACCGGGACGACGCCCCAGGGCGACGCGTTCAAGCCGTCCGGAAGCCCCCAGGCCTCGTCGTCGCGCCCGAACATCGACGCGAATTCGCTCCAGGGTCCGCAGCTTCAGTCGCCCAACCTCTCCGAGAGCGATATCGCGGACCTGGCCCTGGGCCGCACGCCGGGCAGGGGCAAGGCCATGACACCGCGCCCTGAAATCCAGAAGCTCGTCGAGCAGATGAAGCTGGAGAACCCGGGCGTGGAGGTGCTGCGCTACACGGACCAGGGCGGACACCCGATGCTGAAGCAGCCGGGCCTGCCCCCGCGCACGAACGAGGGCGTGTGCAGCGCGATGACCTCCGAGTGGATCCGCACCGGCAAGGAGGCGGGCGGAGACCCGATGAAGGGCTCGCAGGCGTTCGGCCAGCTGACGGACAACCACTTCGGGAAGCTCATCGACAAGCAGCACGCCGAGAACCTGCGGAGCGACTCCCTCAAGGAGCTGAACGGCGCGAACATGGCCGACATCGACAAGCTCCAGGGCCGCGTGGAGCAACTCCAGGGCAAGAGCGCGCGGCGCAAGGAGATCAACGAGAAGCTCACCCACCCGGAGCTCACGCTGGAGCAGCGCCAGGAATTGAAGGCGCAGCGCAGCCAGCTGACCCAGGACATCACGACGGAGCTGGCCCAACTCCGCCAGGACGAGGACGCCATCGCCCAGAGGCAGACGGCCATCGCCGGCCTGGTGGACGGCTTCCGCACGGACCGTGGCGGCGGTCACCCGGGCGTGAAGGTGCAGGACTATGAGCCCATCCACCCCGACACCTTCGCGCAGAAGCTGTACGACGGCACGAAGGAGAACGGCCACTACCGCATCGGCATGCGCAAGCCGGGTGAGGCCGCGGAAGGCCACGTGCTGGGCCTGCACAAGACGGACGGCCCGAACCGCCTGCTGGACGCGAACACCGCCGAGTGGAAGACGAACAACCACAAGGACGCGGTCAACCTGACGGCGGACCACGTCGACCAGCTGTACAAGAACTACAGCACGTTCGACATCACCCGCTATTAGTCACACCCGCCGGGCCCACGGGTCGTCGCCCAGCAGGCCCGGCAGGAAGGACAGCCAGTCACGCGTGGTGGCCAGCAGCGTCTCCAGCGACACGGCCGCCACGCGCAGCAGCAGTCCGTCCTCGCCCAGGGGGCTGGCGGAGACCACCTCCCGGGCGCGCGGCTTCACCGGCAGGCCCGCCACGCGAGCGGCCAGCGCCTCCCGCGCGTCCTTCAACGCGGGCCCCACCAGCAGCACGGACGCCAGCGCGTCGAAGCGGCCCAGCCGCTCCGGCAGCGCGCCGTGCGCGGGGTCCAGCACCCAGCGCTCATCCACCAACGCGCGCCCTTCCCGAGCGACGCGCAGGCGCGAGGCGTAGTGCAGGAAGGCCCAGCGCTCGCCCCGGGCGCTGCGGCCCGCCGTCACCACGTCCACGAGCACCAGCGACGCGCCCGGCGACAGCGTCACGTCCAATGACTGTGAATAGCGGGCGTCGGTGAAGCAGACGGTGGGGTCCGGTACCCACGCCAGCAACGCGTCCCTTCCCACGCGCGCGACAAGGTCGCTGCGGCAACCATTGGGTGAACGGTAGACCCGGTTCGCCCCCTGCGTGGCGAGCAGGGCAGAAGCGCCGTCCGCCACGTCCACCTCCAGCCGCAGGTGGTCCCCGTCCACCAGCCCGCCACCGAAGGAGCTGGTATAGGCCCACGCCGCGTGGCCGTGATTGCGCGGCGTAAGCAGCCGCAAGGGGCTGTGCGCCAGCGCGGTGCGCACCACGGTGCGGGGCCCCGAGCGCTCGAACGCGAGCCGCGCGACGCCCGCGCGCTCCGGGCCGGGGAGAGCGAAAGTCACCCTTCCCTTCTAGCACGCGAGCCGCTCCGGAAGGCCGTGCACGGCGCCTGCGTAGCGTTTCGCGCTACAGCCCCTTCCTCGCGACAGACGTGAGGCTCGCTGGCACGCAACCTGCTCTTGGGGCGGTCCGCCAAATCTGACATCGCCTGTCAGAAATGGCGGAACCTTCTTCTCAAGGGACTGCACCATGCACCGTCGTTCCCCTCGCGGCCTTGCTTCCTCCTGGCTTCGCGCCCTGACCCTCTCCTCGTTCGCCGTGGGTGGCCTCCTCGTGGCCGCGCCCGCCCACGCCGCTGAGACGAGCGAAGCCCCCGCCACCATCCTCGACGTGTCCATGCAGGACGGCGAGCTGACCGCGCGCATCCGCTGGGCCGCGGAGTCGAAGTCCCTGCCCTCCGAGGTGGAGGTCGTGTCCTATGACGGCACGGACAAGCTCACCGCGGGCGAGCGGCTCTCGCCGAAGCCCGGAGAGGAAGTGGAGGTGAAGCTGTACGGCGCGGTGCAGGAGCCGTGGGAGACGGGCTGGGCGCAGCAGCTCGTCGTGCGGGAGCCGAAGGGCCGGGAGCTGACCCGCCAGCCCTATGACGTCAGCCTGGACTGCGAGGACGAGAAGACCTGCGCGCTCAAGGCCACCCCGGGCGTCGCCGCCAGCCGCGAGGTCGTGCACGTCAGCGAGGCGCTGGAGCGCACCCTCGCCAGCATCGAGAAGGAGCTGGGCGGGAAGGAGTTCAACCTGGTGCACGAGGTGGCCCGGCGCGAGCCCTCGCTGTACGGCGAGGCCCTGAGCTACGCCCAGAGCCGGGTCGTGTACGGCCCCGCCGAGGGCTGCCGCTGCACCTGGCAGACGTCCTTCACACGCACCAACGGCCAGGGGACGACCACGAGCATGGGCGCGGCGCACGACCTGTACGCGCGCCCCCTCAGCATGACCCGCCCCCAGAACGCCCGTCTGACCGCGCAGGGCACCAGCCGCGTCGCCCTGACCCTGAGCTGCACGTCGCTGGCCTCGATCCTCTTCCAGAACGTGGGCATCAAGCAGTCCGGCGGTCTGGTGAAGCCCGTGCTCATGCCCCAGCCCGTCTACAGCACCTGCGCCGGGACGTGCAGCGGCCGGTTCAGCCACTTCGGGCGCATCACCGGCAGCGCGTGGGCCAACAGCACCTCCAGCCCCCTGCTCAACGCCTCCGCCATGGAGCAGAGCAAGTACCACCTGGGCAATGGCCTGAGCCCGCTGCTGAACGAGACCCGCTACGCGCCCCTCAACAGCTCCTTCGACGTGGACGCCACCGTGAGCAACTCGATCAGCGGCTCCGGCTACGTCCAGACCTCCGCGGAGGCCTTCTACACCTACAACGGCAACTCCCAGATGTGGCAGCCGTGGGGTCGCGCGCGGGGTGGCTACGCCATCGCCGTCCAGGGAATCGCGGTGTGCCCGGGTGGAGGCCTGAACCCCATGGGCCGCGCCTGGGACATCGCCACCGGCGAGGACAATCAGAGCAGCCTGAGCGAAAGCGTCTGGAACTTCCTCGGCCTGTAGCCGGCCACGCCACACCCGCGGTGTTTCCGTAACGTGAAGGGACACATCCCCAGCGCAAGCAACGTTTTCGGAAACATCGTGGGAATCCACGCATTCCCTCCGAAACCAGTATCAATGTCAGACATGACGCAATCCCTGGCACGGGACCTGCTCTGAGGGGAGACCGACCTCCGGCCCTTCGCGCCGGAGGTCGGACCCCCATTCGTCCGTAAGGGATTGCCCCATGCCCCAACACTCCTCGCGAGGCCTGTCCGGCCTCGTGCCGTCCTGGCTGCGCTCGCTGGCCGTCTCCTCCTTCGCGCTCGGAGGCCTGCTGGTGGGCGTGCCGGCCCACGCCGCGGATCCGCAGGAGGTCCGCCCGAACATCGCCACCGTGCTCGACGTGGCGCTGGTGGATGGGGAGCTGACCGCGAGCATCCTGTGGACGGACCGGCAGGACGACCTGCCCCGCTCCGCGAAGCTCGTCTCCTATGACGGCAAGGACAGCGTCAACGCGGGCGTGAACGTGACGCCCAAGGCGGGCGAAATCTCCCAGGTGAAGCTCTTCGGCGCGCTGGACAAGCCCTGGGAGACGGGCTGGGCGCAGAAGCTGGTGCTGGAGGATCCGCAGGGCCAGGCGCTGGCCACCCAGCCCTATGACGTGAACCTGGACTGCGCGACCGAAAAGGAGTGCAGCCTCACCGTGTCCAAGGGCGTCACGTCGGAGAAGGACGTCGTGCACGTGAGCAGCGAGCTGGACGCCGTCCTCACGGAGCTCGACGCGAAGTTTGGCCAGGGCGAGTACGACCTGGTGAAGGAGGTGTCCAAGGACTTCCCGCACCTGCGCGGCGAGGCCATGGTCTACGTCCAGCAGTGGTCCTGGTGGTACCCCATCATCGGTCCGTGCGCCTGCGGCTGGACGACCACGACGACACGCACGCCCACCACCACCCAGTCCATCCTCGTGTCGACCTCCGGCCGCAGCATCTACGGCTGGAACGGGCCGGGCGCGAAGCACACGCTGAGCGCCAACGCCATCCCCATGGGCCCGACCCTCAACCGGACGGTCACCGGCTCCAGCCAGCTGTCGCTGGGACTGCGGTGCTCGCGCCGCATCTACTTCTACTGGTGGGACTTCATCATCCACCGGCCGGGCGGGGTGTTCCCGGTACGCTTCCCCTTCCCTGTCAGCATTCCCTGCACCTCGCCGTGCCAGGCCCGCTTCGACCACATGGGCCGCGTCTCCGGCCGGACGACCATCAGCGGCGTGGCCACCGCGCGTGAAGCAGGGACCTGGCGCGTGAACGTCAACGCGCCGACCATCAACCAGGTCATCACCGGGAACAACGCCTTCGACGCGGACGCCATCGGCGTCTCGTTCTCGAACACCAGCGCCTACAACACGGTCAGCACGTCGGGCCAGGTGACGATTCCCTCCACTTCCACCTTCGCGAGCGCCCTCGTCACCAACGGCTACGCCCAGGCCATCCACGGCCAGCTGACCTGCCCCCAGATTCCCGCGCTGCCGGGCAGGACCGTCTCGGATTACGGCACGACGCAGGGCACGTCCCACCAGCTCAGCCTGATCTGGAGCATCTTGGACTTCGCGGCGGGCTTCTAGCCGCGCACGGCTGATCCGCGATGCATGACAACACCCCGGAGGCCGGCGCCGTGAAGGGGCCGGCGGCCGGGGTGCTTGCTTCTTCCGCGCTAGAGGCGGCGGCCGGCTAGTTGTCGGTCGCGTCCTCGATCTTGTCGCCGGCCTTCTCCGCGGCGTCGCCCGTGGCGTCGGCGGCGTCCTCGGCCGTGTCCTTCACCTTGTCGCCCGCCTGCTCCATGTCGTCCTTGGCGGACTCGCGGGTGTTGCGGTGGCAGCCCGTGCCCACGGACAGGGCGCTCAGCGTCAAGGCCAGCAGCGTCAGCTTCTTCATTCGGTGTGACTCCTTCGCTTGAGGGGGGTTGGCGGGATGCGACCCACCTGTCCCCGTGCGCGCCGCAAGGTAGGCACTGTCCACCAGCTGCCAAGGGGGCAGCCCCGCGGGATGTCGACTCCGGTGCGTTCGGGCCCCACTGATGGGTGTCGGAACACGCTGCTAGGGTGCGCCTTCTCGAGGGGCCGGATCCCGCCCCCGGAGGCTCACCCATCCATGTCGCATCTCCGGTCCTCACGGCCCACCCTGCTGCTCGTCCTGGCGTTGACGGTCCTCTGGGGCTGTCCCTCCGACGACCCGAAGCCCGTCGAGCAGCTCTTCTCCGACGTCCAGTTCGACCTCACCGTCCCGCCGGAGACGCCGGTCGACGCGGAGATCTTCCTCCAGGGCCCCACCGCCACGTTCGGCGGCACGGACGGGCGGGGCCTGGAGCTGGTCTACCAGGGCGGCCGTCAGTTCAGCCTGAAGGCCCGGCTGCCCAAGGGCACCGCCTTCACCTATGCGGTGCGGATGACGGCGCCCACGCCCCAGGTGGCGCTGGACGCCCAGGGGGCACCGGAGGCGGACCACACCGTCACGGTCAGTGAGAACGAGGAGCGTGTCGCCCTCACGGTGGAGCGCTTCGGAGCGGAGGGGGGGCAGACAGGCGCGAGCACCGTGTTCATCGTCCAGGTCCCGGACATCACGCCGGTCGGAGCCAAGGTGTGGCTGTCCGGAAACCAGCCGGAACTGGGGAACTGGAATGGCGCGGAAGTGGAGCTCTACCCGGCCGTGGACAACGCCTACGCCGGCACCGTCACCTTCGCGGCGGGCACGGGTCTGGAGTTCAAGGTGACGCGCGGCTCGTGGGAGACGGTGGAGAAGAGCGACACGGGCGCGGAGGTGGCCAACCACACCTTCACCACCGGCGGCGGCTTCGAGCGCGTGCCCGTGGTGGTGAAGGGCTGGGCGGACCTGACCACGCCCCCGCCGCCTCCGCCGCTCACCGGCGACGTGCGCTACCTGCGCAACGTCGTGCCCCAGGACGCCACGCTCAAGCCGCGCGACGTCATCATCTGGCTGCCGCCCGGCTACGACACGGACGCCACGCGCCGCTACCCGGTGCTCTACATGCACGACGGCCAGAACCTGATGGACGACAGCACCGCGTTCGCCGGGGAGTGGAACGTGGACGAGACGGCGCAGGCGCTGGTGGAGTCCGGCCAGGTGGAGCCGCTCATCATCGTGGGCGTCTACAACACGAGCGACCGCATCGCGGAGTACACGCCCGTGCCCTTCCCGCCGGAGTACCCGAACGCGGGCCGCGCGGACGTGTACAGCCAGTTCCTCATCCAGGAGCTGAAGCCGCGCATCGACACGGAGTTCCGCACGAAGCCGGAGGCGGAGTTCACGGGGCTCGCGGGCTCGTCGCTGGGTGGGCTCGTCTCCATGTCGCTGGGGCTCAAGCACCCGGACGTCTTCACCCGGCTGGGTGTGGTGTCGCCGTCGGTGTGGTGGGCGGACCGGGAGATTGTCTCGCAGGTGAACGCGCTCACCACGAAGCCCGCGCTGCGCATCTGGGAGGACATCGGCACCAACGAGGGCTCCGGCGAAGAAGCGGAGACGGTGGCGGATGCGCTGGCGCTGCGTGACGCGCTGGTGGCCAAGGGCTGGGTGCTGGACGACGACCTCAAGTACACGGTGGTGGAGGGAGGCCAGCACAACGAGGCCGCGTGGAGCGCGCGCTTCGGTGACATCCTCCGCTTCCTGTATCCCGTGAAGAAGTGACGAAGCCGCCGCCCCCCACCACTCCAGATGGACGCTACCTCGTGGTGGACGGGCGGCTGTGGCGCCGCAGCAATCCAGCGCTCGGGCCCCGGCAGCGAGAGCTGCTGGTGGCCGCGCTGATGCGAGCCCGGGCCGACGTGGGCCGCGCGAAGCGAACGAAGGACGCGGCCTTGGAGCGCAGGGCGCGGGAGCGCGTGCACCGCGCCAAGGTGGGCCTGGGAGAGCGGGGCGCGCCGTGGTGGACGGACGGCACCCCGGACCTCAACCGGCGCCTCGTGCGGAACACGCCCTACGCAGACTGGTTCCAGGACCTACCTCCGTCGCCGTGATCGTGGCGGTCGACATGGCCACGCGCATCGAGGCGTGACGAGAACGAGTTCCTCTGGACCTTCCACGTGCCCACGGTGGCGGACACGCAGCCCACGCACTGTATGGGCTTCACGGCTGCGCGGGACGCGGCGCCAGCACGCTGGCCGTTACGGCTCGTCGGCCATGTCGTCGAGCTGTCCTTGTGCCGTCTCGCGGTAGAAGGGGACGACTTCGACGGCCAGCACGGCGCGCATTTCCTGGCGCGCTCCCTCCCAGTCGCCCGCGTCCTGGAGACGATGCATTCGGTAGAGCGCGTCCACGAGTCGGTTGGAGCCGTCCGTGATGCGGCGGGCGCACTCGCGGAGGAGAGCAAGGGCTCCGGCGTCGGTCTGGAGTGCTGTCGCGGCGTCGGGGATGGCTACTTCATCGGCGGTGTGGAGCAGGAGCGCGCGCACATCGTCGGTGAGGGTGAGGGGTACTCCCTCGCGCAGCACGCGCCGTGACAGTGCTCGTATCGAGTCCCAGTCGGGGCGGGTGGCCATCTAGCGTCTCCTCTTTGGGCCGCACATTTCGATGGGCCATTCATGCTGTCCCTCGCAGCGGCGCAGGCATTCGGTGCACGGGCCGCTGTATCGGCCATCCGCGCACTCGTTCCAGGTTCGGATGCAGCGCTGCTTCCACTCGGGTAGGCGCACGTCGTCCTTGTAGTCCTCGAGCTGGGCGCCGTGCGAGCCAGCGGCTCCAGTGGCTGCCGCCATGATGGCGGCGGCTTCGGCGGCGGTGAGTCCGCACGCTGCCGGGTTACCCGGGTTGCGCTGAATGCAGCACGTCTCCGAGTCCACGCAGGTGGCCTGGGCGTACAGGTCGCGCGTGCTCGCGGAGGCGTGGGCACCGCTGGAGCACCCAGCAAGGGCGGCGGCAGCGAGAATGGGGGCGAGGTGGCGCCGCCAGGGGGCGGCTTTCCGGGGGTGTCACGGTGCGCGGACCCTACTGGTCCGCAAGTCTGGACAGCGCGCCTAGAAGGCGTACCGCACGCGGCAGTACGGCAGGTGCTTCGCGAGCAGTGCCTGGAACTCCGCCACGTGGCGGCCCTTGAAGCCGGTGCGGTAGCGCACGTTGACGCCGCCGCCCTGGGACACCTTCGTCTCCTGGATTTCGGGCCGCCACAGCAGC
The DNA here is from genome assembly GCF_003611625.1 of Corallococcus sp. CA054B. NCBI lineage: Bacteria > Pseudomonadati > Myxococcota > Myxococcia > Myxococcales > Myxococcaceae > Corallococcus > Corallococcus sp. CA054B. Next base: position 86,864 of record NZ_RAVY01000006.1, on the reverse strand, counting down.
TCCTCCGCCTTCGGGTGCCAGCCCAGGTTCACCTCGTGCAGGCCCGCGTTGTGCGTGAGGAAGATGATCTCACACGCGAGCTGCTGCTTCGCCCGTTCGCCGATGCCGGCGTCCACCCCTGCTGGAACAGCTCCACGTAGGCGTCTTGCCAGCCCTCGTGGAGGATGACGGGGGAGAAGTTGAGGTGCACCTCGTAGCCGGCGGCCACGAAGTCGTCGATGGCGGCGATGCGCTCCGCGATGGGGCTGGTGCGCACGTCCAGCAGCTTCGCCGGCGCGTGCGGCATCAGGCTGAAGCGGACGCGCGTCCTGCCCTTCGGCTCGTAGGTGAGCAGCTCGCGGTTCACCAGCTTGGTGGCGAAGCTGGCCTTGGCGTTGGGCAGCGTGGTGAACAGCCGCACCAGGTCCCGCACGTTGTCGCTGATGGCCGCGTCCGCCGCGCAGTCGCTGTTGCACCCGATGTCGTAGACCCACGCGTGCGGGTCCACCGTGTTGGGCTCCAGCTTGGGCCCGCGCTTGTGCGCGTGCTTGCGGATGGCTTCCTGGATGCGGTCGATGTTCACGAACACCGTCACCGGGTTCGCATAGCCCTTGTTGCGCGGCACGTAGCAGTACGCGCACGCCATGACACAGCCGTTCGCCGTGGAGGGCGCGATGAAGTCCGAGCTGCGGTCATTGGCGATGAAGGACAGCGTCTTCTTCACACCCAGCACCAGGGTGCTGCCCTTGATGCGGTTCCAGGACTCCACGTTGCCTTCGTTGCCGAAGAGGCCCGGGATGTGCTGGTGCGAGGCCACCTCCACCCGCTCCGCATCCGGATGGCGCGCGAGAATCTCCCGGCCGCGCGCGTGCTCCCGCACGGCGGGCTCCAGGTAGATGCGCGACACCTTCAGCAGCCGGTCGAGCGGGCTGGGGCCGGCCGGGACGGTGGCCGGGCGCGGGGCGGGCTCCGGGAGGAAGAGGTCCAGGTTCGTCACCCGGCGGATGTAACCGGCTTCCGTCTCCCATGCACCCGCGGTGGCCCACCCTGACGCCGGGCGGGCCACCGGGCAGGGGCCTGCTGTCAGCGCTCTGACGGAACCGCGGGACCCGTGGTGACCGGAGCCGGCGCGTCCAGCTGCTTCCACAGCGCGTCAGGCAGCGGGGTCCGCTTCTCCAGCGCGGCCGCGACGCTCGCGGTGGGCGCGTAGACGCGGTGGTTGTTCACGCGGAAGTCGCTGTCCGTCACGGTGGAGATGACCGCGACGCGGCCCAGGTCGTCGATGGGCGGCCCGTCCGCCCGGAACGCGACCCGGTCCACGAGCAGCACCTCCGCGGCGCCCGGTGGCGTCACCCAGACGGAGTAGCGCTTCGCGAGCAGGTCCACGTTCATCCGGAAGTGGTACGTCTGGCCGCGCACGTACGGCACCCGGCGGATCCACGAGTAGCCCGCGCCGTTGCGCACCTGGAAGATGCCGTCCTCGCTCATGCGCAGGGCCATGTTCAGCCGGTTGAAGGCTGTCACCTCCGTGGAGCTGTCCGTCCAGCCCACCACGCCGCCGCCCAGGTTGTCCGCCAAGGGAGTGAGGTCGAACTCCACGATGCGCGTGCCCGTGTTGGTGGTGCCCAGCAGGTGCTGGCCCCGCGGCAGGTCCAGCTTCGAGTACCAGGGGTAGTTGGGGCGCGGGTTGAAGCGCAGCAGCGCCTCGATGAAGTAGTAGTCACCGTAGATGAGGCTGACGTTGATCTCCTGCCCCGCCGGGAAGTTGCCCACGCCGTGCAGCAGCAGGCCCGGGCTGTTGGTGCCCTGCGCCAGGTACGCGGGCGACGCCAGCGAGTCGAGCATGGCCAGCGCGGCGTTGCGGTAGGTCGTGCGCCGGGTGGCGTCCGTCTCCAGGGTGCTCAGCTCCAGCAGGGCGGACGCGACGACGGCCGCGGCGGAGGAGTCCTTGGACTGGCTGGGCGCGTTGAAGTCCCAGTTGGGCACGCGGTCCGCGGGCAGGTTCGCCAGGTAGTAGTCCGTCACCCGGCGGGCCGCGGTGAGGAAGCGGGCGTCCTGCGTGTAGCGGTACACCATCGTGTAGCCGTAGATGAGCCACGCCTGCCCGCGCGCCCAGGTGGAGCTGGCGGAGTAGCCCTGGAAGGTGCCTCGCGAACGGATGGTGCCGTTGTTGTTGTAGTCCACGTAGTGGAACGAGCTGCCATTGGCGCGCACCGCGTCCTGGAGCGTCCGGAGCGCGTGGTTCACCGCCATGGTGCGCCAGATGGCAGGGCCGCCGTTCTGGGCGCCCCAGAGCAGCAGCTCGATGTCCATCATCGTGTCGGTGACGAGCGGAATGTTCCAGGCCGGGTTCCAATCACAACAATCGATGATGCCGATGGTGCTGTTGTAACGCGTGGCCAGCGACGCGGCGGAGGTGAGCAGCACGTCGCGGTAATAGGGATTGCCGGTGAGCCGATAAGCGTTGCCGTAGCTGTTGTACATCTTGAAGCCCAGGTCGTGCGTCTCCGTGTTGGTCTTCTGGACCTCCAGGGGGCGCGTCCACATGTCCGCGCGGTCACGCCAGTAGGGCTCGTTGGCGACCTGGAACATGTACCACATGCTCCCGGGGAAGAAGCCCTGCGTCCACGCGATGCGGTCCGTGTTGGCCACCGTGGTCCACGTCCCGTTGGACAGGGATGCCTTGGGCGAGCGGTTCACGCTGGGCATCTCCAGGACCGTGTCCGCGAGCTGCGCTCGGGCGAACGTGAACACACGCACCGCGTCCGCATCCGTGAAGGCATTCGCCACCGGCGCCACCAGCAACGCCAGCATCCACCACAACTTCACTCCCGGCTTTGACAATCCCATACACCCTCCCCTGTCTGACCGGCGCGGAAGGTGCGGGTGTGCCACCCCGGGGCACAGGGGCCCCGGGGTCGATGGCTGGCCGCTCCCCCGGCCTCGCTGGAGGGATGGGATGTGCCCTATCCGACCCGGGGCTTTGGGGGTGCCTAGAAGCCGGGAGGGCGCTCACCGGCGACGCCGGAGGCCCGCTCCAGGGCGATGCCCACGCGGCCCAGGGTGCCTTCGTCGAAGAGCTGGCCGATGAGCGTCACGCCGTGGGGGACGCGGCGCGGGGTGGCGAAGGTGGGCACGGGGCGCTTGGGGTCCGGGGCCCAGTCGCTGCGGGCCTTGGACACCTCCACGAAGCCGGTGCGCAGCGTGAGCGACGGGTGGCCCGTGTGGTTGGTGATGGTGAGGGCTTCGTCCCGCAGCGAGGGCACGAGCAGCACATCCACCTGCGACATGATGCGCGCCATCTCCTGGGCCACCTTCCGGCGCATCCGGTCCGCCTGGACGAAGTCCACCGCGGACAGGAAGCGGGACTGGCGGAAGAGGTTGGGCCACGCGTCGGGCGTCTGCATCTTCAGCGCGTCCACGCCGTGGGTGAGCGTGAGCTCTTCAAACGCAGCAGCGGCCTCCGCGAAGAGGATGACGTTGAGGGCGGAGTACGGCCAGTCGGGGAACTGGACCTCCACCGGCGTCAGCCCCAGCCCCTTGAGCGTCTCCAGCGCCGCGCGGTCCACGTCCGTGGCGGGGTTCTCCTTCATCCACGCGGGCACGTAGCCCACGCGCAGGCCCTTCACGGGCGCGTTCGCGTCGAAGTCCAGCTTCGCGGACACGCTCGCCACGTCGCCCGCGTCCGCGCCGTTGAGCGCCGCGAGCACCAACAGCGAGTCCTCCACCCCGCGCGTCATGGGCCCCAGCTTGTCCAGCGACCAGCACAACGTCATCGCGCCCGTGCGAGGTACGCGGCCGTAGGTGGGGCGCAGGCCGATGATGCCGCAGCGCATGGACGGCGACACGATGCTGCCGCCCGTCTCGCTGCCAAGGGAGAAGCCCACGAGCCCCGCGGCCGTCGCCGCGCCCGGCCCCGCGCTGCTGCCTGAGCTACCCTCTTCCAACAGCCACGGGTTCTTCGTCTCGCCGCCGAACCAAATGTCGTTGAGCGCGAGCGCGCCCAGGCTGAGCTTCGCCACCAGCACGGCGCCCGCGCGGTGCAGCCGCTCCACCGCGGCGGCGTCCGTGGTGGGGACCCGGTCGCGGAACGGCTCCGCGCCGTAGGTGGTGCGGATACCCGCGGTGTCCACCAGGTCCTTCGCCCCCCAGGGGATGCCGTGCAGCGGGCCCTTGTAGCGGCCCGCCGCGATGTCCTTGTCCGCCTGCCGGGCCTGCTGGAGCGCCAGCTCCTCCGTCAGCGTGATGACGCACTGGAGCTTGGGGTCATGGCGCCTCAGCCGGGCGAGATAGAGCTGCGTGAGCCGCTCGGACGTGATGGCGCGCGACTGCACCCAGCGCGACAGCTGCGTGAGCGGCGCGAAGGCGATGTCCTCCTCCTTCGCGGGCAGCGGCACCTTCGCGTCGCGGCTGCGCACGAAGCGCTCCTTCGCGGGCGCGGTGGGCTTGAGCCCCGGCAGCGACGGGTTCCACTGCGAGGCGGGTGACAGCGTGGGCTCCAGCGCGAGCTTGCGCGGGCCGGTGCGGCGCTCGTGCAGCGGGGCCAGGGACACGCGCCAGTTGCCCGCGGCCTGGGTGCGCTCGGCGGGCGTGAGCTGCACCTGCATCAGCTTTTCGGCCTCCGCGAAGGTGGTGGGGCTCACCTCCGGCCCCACCGTGGGGCCCGCGCCGAAGGTGGGCGGCGCACCCGCGGGCGGAGCGGACGTGCCCGCATCCGGCGCCGCGGAGACGGCGGTGCTCGCGAGTCCAATCACGGTGTGGGTCAGGAACTGCCGACGCGAGCTGCTCATGGCGCAACCTCACGGATGAAGCGAAGGGGGCGCCAGTGTGCCACCGCCTACGAGCGGTGCACGTCGCGGAAGGCGAGCATGTCGCCCAGCCGCTGCTCCTTCGCGTCGTCGAAGCCGCACGAGGCGTCCCAGGTGGCGGGGTTCTCGTAGGTGCCGAACAACATGTCCCAGATGGGCAGGTCGCCGTAGTTGTTCTTGTGCTTGCCGTACTCGTGGTGGATGCGGTGCATCTCCGGCCGCTGGAAGAACCAGCCCACCCAGCGCGGGGTGCGGATGTTGGTGTGATAGAAGTATTCGCCCAGCGCGCAGCAGGCCGTGTAGACGGCGCCCGCCGCCGGGCTCAACCCCAGCACCGTGTAGACGAGCAGTCCGCCAATGAGGCTGTTGGCCGCCATCTCCAGCGGGTGCTTGTAGAAGCTGGTGATGACCTCCAGCCGCTGCGGGCTGTGATGGATTTGATGGAAGAACCGCCAGAGCACGTCGCTCTCGTGCCGGGCGCGGTGCCACCAGTAGAAGACGAACGTGGCGATGAGATAGGCCAGCACCCCGCCCACCACCGGGTTCACGTGCCGGGACAGGTGGAAGACCGAGTGCGCGGAGAACCACCGGTCCCAGGTGTAGCCGCCCAGCACCACCACGCCCACCTGCGCCAGGTTGATGAGCACCACCCGCAGGTGCCAGCCGCGCACGCGGGGCAGCTTCCACCCCAGGGACAGCTGTTCAATGAGAAAGCAGAGGCCGGCGGCGGCGACGAGCCAGGGCAGCATGGAAATCCTTCCGTGATTTCGGGCTGCTCTTCATACGAATGAGGTCCCCGGGTATGTCTTTCGCCCCAACCGACATTGTCACCTGGGAGGAATGGGACGGGAGGAACGGGGGCTGGCATCCTCGCGGCCATGGCTCGGAACAGCACCCTGACGGCGCGGTTGGGTTACATCGACACGCAGGCCACCTTCGTGCAGGCGGCGCTGCTGGCGGCGCACGGGGCCGGGGCTCGCGCGGGCGGCTTCCGCGTGTCGGACGTGCGCTTCTACTTCCTGCTGTTCACCAACTGGGTCGAGCACGACGTCACCCGCCCCTCGCAGGACATCGACCTGACGCAGGTGCGGCGGACGCTGGAGCGGCTGGTGCGCGGAGGCCACGCGGAGTCGAGCACCAGCGCTCCCGTGAAGGGGCTGCCCCGGGGGCGCCGGTACGTGCTCACCGGAGAGGGCTTGTGCTCGCTGGCGGAAGGGCTGGCCGGGCGGGAGCGTGCACCGCTGGAGGAGGCGCTGTTCGTGGTCTGCTTCGCGGCGAGCTACCGCGACGCGGTGCTGTCGCGCGTGGAGGGGCGGGCCCGGGCGCTGTCCCCGGCGGTGCGAAGGCGCGTGGAGCGGGCGTTGGATCCGCTGCGGCTGGTGAAGGAGGCGCAGCGGACGTCAGCGGCGGTGCTCGCGGACCTGGAGGAGCGGGTGGAGGCGGGCCTGCGGTACGAGGAGCAGTCCCGTAAGGCCATGGCCCGCGCGGAGCCCGTGGCGGACGTGGTGCGCGCGCTGGAGGCGGCGGGTTCGTACCAGCTGCACCGGGTGCGGCCGTTGGGCGAGGTGCTGCTCGCGCTGCCGGAGGACCTGCGTCAGTTCGAATTGACGGAGGGCATGGGCCTGCGCTCGCGGCTGCTCTTCGCGCCCCTGGCGGAGCGGGCGCGGGCGGAGCATGCGGTGCTGGCGCGGCTGGAGGCGCGGCTCACCCCTGGCAAGGCGCCGGGGTGAGCCACGGGGCAACGCCTAACGCAGCGCCCGGGTGAGGCGGGAGCCCAGGGCCAGCGCGAGGCCGTCCTCGACCAGGCCCGCGGCCACGTTCGGCACGCGCAGCCTCTGCGTCAGGAGGCGGCGGAAGCCGACGAAGAAGTAGCTGGAGGCGATGGCGGCTGCGGCGCCGACGAGGGCGAAGCCAATCCTCGCCCCCTTGCGCTTGCGTGACACCGCGGCGCCGGTAATGGCCCCGGAGAGGATGCGGCCCGTCAGGACGGGCAAGACGGTGCGCGCTGGCGTCTTGGGGGACTTGTCCCCCACCAGCTCGCCGAGAGCCAGGAGGCCGAGGCGCTGCGACACCTTCTTCGACGTGAGGCCCGGCAGGGCCCGCTTCAACGCGCGCGTCGGCTTGCGCGACAGCTCGCGCGTGAGGAACGCGGGCGCCGTCATGCTGCGCATCCCGGCGAGGACGCCGAAGCCCGCCGCCGTCCAGATTTCATTGTTCGTTCGCATGGCGCTCAACCCCCAGCTGGGTGGTGAAAACTGGAGGGTGGGGGCGCGGCGCCCGTCCGGCCATGGTCCGGCGAGCGGGCACTCAGGCGGACGGTGGCGTGGACGGCTTCGGCACGCGCAACATCCAGCCCGCGAGCAACGCGCCCAGCGCGGCCGCCAGCGTTCCGCAGTTCTCATACACGTGCATGGGGAGCACCCCTACCCCGAGGCCCAACACGCCCAGGCCCAGGAAGCCGCGCCGGGCCAGGGTGCGCTCCCACGCCTTCGTCGCGACGGCGGTGGAGAAGAAATAGAGGACCGCGGATCCAACGACCTGCACCCAGGGCACCAGGGGCCGCACGGGCCGCCATGCCACCTGCTCCAGCCTGTCGAAGAAGCCGTACCCGCCTCCTGGGAGTGCCAGTCCGGATTCTCCCGCCAGTTGATCAGCGGTCGCCCCGAACGTGTGCCACGAGTCATCCACCAGGAGGAAGTAGACGGCTTGAATCAACGTCGCCACGACCAGCACCGTGAAAATCCAGCCCTTGGGCGCGGGCGGCACGGAGGGCTCGGAGTGCTTGCGCAGCGCCTCCAGGTGCTCCGGGGAGACCTCCAGCGGGTGCGGATAGGACATGGCCAGCAAGGCCTGCGTGGCGGCGCTGCTGACGGGCGTGCCCTGTTCGTCCACCAGCTGCTTCACGCCCTCCTTCGCCAGCAGCGCATGCAACGCGGGCGCGAGCGTCGCCGGATCCTCCGTCTGGACCCACCGGGCGATGATGGCGTTGAGGTATCCGGCCTTCAGGGAGCGCGAGGAGCCCGAGGCCCTCGCCGCCTCCGCGAACAGCGGCTCCAGCTCATCGACGGACGGAGTGGCGGGAGACGGCTGTAGCTGCGTGCTCATACCGCCAGTCTATGCCGTGCCGGGGACACCCGCGTCCAACCGCCGCTTCAGGTCCCGCAGGCGTCCCCGGACCTCACGGGTCAGGGTCCACGTCAGGAGCGGCGTGAGCCACCCGAAGGGCCGCCGCAACTCAAAGGCATACGTGAAGGTGACGCGTGTCACGCCGGGAGCGTCCTCGTCGAACCGCCACGAGCCCGCGAAGCTCTCGAACAGGCGCGGGCCTCGCGTCATCTTCACCGCCGTGACGGCGGGCGGCTGGAAGGACACGTACTGCGTCTCCATCCCCAGCCCGTGCCACGACACGCACCAGGCCTTCACACCCGGCCCGGCCTGGGTCGCGCCGTCCATCAGCACCGCCTCGCGCAGGAACGTGTCCCAGACGAGCCGCTGTCCATAGTCCTGCGTGTACGCGAAGACGCGCTCGCGCGAACAGGTGATGCGGATGGACTCGGTGAGCCTCATCCTTCCGTGTTGCGAAGGAAGTCCGCCACCTGGGCGAAGCGGTCATCCAGGAAGCTTCTCAAGCCACCGGTGATGCCCTGCTTGTCCATGGCCTTCTGCATGCAGCGCAGCCACGCGTCCCGCATCGACGTGTCCACCGGCAGGTGTCCGTGGCGCATGCGCAGCCGGGGGTGGCCGTGCGTCGCGCTGTAGTGCTGCGGTCCGCCCAGCCAGCCCACCAGGAACATGCCGAAGCGCTGGCGCGTGCCCCGGTTCACCTTGCCCTCGGCGTCCAGTTCGTGGATGGCCGCGAGCGCGGGCTCCTCCGCGTCCATCACGTCGTAGAAGGCCTCCGCCAGCGCGTGGACGGGCTCCTCGCCGCCCATGCGGGTGAAGGGGGTGTCGTCCAGCGTGGGGACCCAGCCGTCCGACGGCGGGGGCTTCAATTCCATGCTCATGGCTTCCTCATGCCGCCCAGCGCTTTGGCCGGCGCTGGAGGCTCTTCAATCCCAATCCTTCACAGAACGCCTTGAAGCGCGCTTCCGGCACACCCTTCCACTCCAGGTCCGCGAGCGACGCCGTGCCCGGCAGCGGCGCGTCCTCCACCAGCGTGGCCAGCGTGCGGTACAGCCGCGCGTCCTCGCGGTGCGCCTTCAGCGTCGCCGCCAGCTTGTCCGCACCCCGCACCTTCACCGTCCACTCCGCCGCGTCGTCCGGGATGGCCTCCAGATGTCCATACGCCTGGAGCACCGCCGCCGCGCCCTTCGCCCCGAAGCCCGGCAGCCCCGGGATGCCGTCCGCGTCGTCGCCCATCAGCGCCAGCAGGTCCGGGACGCTCTCCGGCGCCACGCCCAGCTTCGCCTTCACCCCGTCCGCGTCCACCACCTTCTGCTGCCGCCGGTCCACCTGCACCACGCGCTGGCCGCGCACGCACTGGCCCAGGTCCTTGTCCGGCGTGAGCAGCCGCACCTGCTCCACCTCACCCGCCCAGCGCGCCGCCCCGGTGGCCAGCGCGTCGTCCGCCTCCTGGTCCTTCATGGACCAGACGCGCACGCCCAGCGCGGAGACGGCCTCCTCCACCAGGTCGAACTGCGCGCGCAGCTCCGGCGGTACGCCCTCGTCTCCCTTGTAACCAGCGAACAGCGCGTTGCGGAACGAGCGGATGGGGTTGTCGAACGCGACCGCGACGTGCGTCACGGCCTCCTGCTCGTCGTGCAGGAGGGCGAGCAGGGAGTCCATCACACCGGCCGTGGCCTTCACGTCCCGTCCGTCCGGCGCGGTGGTGCCCGGCCGGGGTGAGAAGTGGGCCCGGTACAGCTCATACGTGCCGTCCACGAGGTGCAGGCGCATGTTCCCCCTCTAGCGTCCCTCCCGCCGCACGGCCAGCAGCCCGTGCGTGCCGTGGCCTGTGCGCCTCGTTCCCTACACGACGCCTGTCAACCCCCTTGGCCAGCGTGCCTGGTGGGGACAGGTCGCCGATGACGACTGGCGGGGCACCCCCCATTTTCCAAACCAACTCCCTCTGGGCCGCGCCGGAGCGTCCCAGCATTCCACCGGCATGAGGTGATCCATGCGCCCGAAGCTGTTCGCCGCCGCCCTGCTCTGTGTCGCGGCCGTTGGCTGTGCAGGCAAGCAGGTGATTGCTACGTCCACCCATCAGCAGCGCGTCCAGGCGGAAGCGGCGCTCCGCTCGGCGGAGAACTCGCAGGCGCCGAACGTGCCCGAGGCCGCCCGGCATCTGCAGTTCGCGCGTCAGCAGATCGCCGACGGTGAGCGGCTGATTCAGGAGGGCGAGCAGGAGGCCGCGGAGCTGCGCTTCCGTCAAGCGGCCGCGGACGCGGACCTGGCGTCGGCGCTGGCCCGCGCGGTGCCCATGAAGAACGAGGCGCGGCGGGCTTCCGAGCAGGCTGAGTCCCTCCGCGGCCGTCAATGAGTCCCCTACCTCTAGCCTTGTGAGGAGCGAGTCATGCAGCGTTGGAAACTTGGATGGTTGGCGGTCGCGGGAGTCACTGCGCTCTCGGTGGGGTGTGCGCACGGTCCCCCGCCCAGCGAGCTGACCGCGGCGCGCCAGGCGTACCGCGACGTGTCCACGAGCCCCGAGGGCCGCGAGCGCCCCGCGGACGTGGCGGCGGCCCGGGCGGCCCTGCAGGAGGCGGAGAACGAGTACGCGGAGAGCGACGGCTCGGTGAAGACGCGCTCGCTGGCGTACGTGGCCCTGCGCAAGGCGGAGATCGCCTCGGCGCGCGGCGAGGCGGACCTGGCCGCGCAGCAGCGGGCCCAGGCGGAAGCGTCCCTGCGTGAGCAGCAGGAAGCTCGCGCGCAGAACCTCACGCGCCAGCAGGAGGAGGAGCGCGCGAGGTACGAGGCCCAGCGCCAGCAGTATGAGCAGCAGCGCCAGCAGTTCGAAGCGCAGCGGCAGCAGCTTGATGCCCAGCGCCAGGCGGAGGCGGATCGCCTGCGTGCGGCGGATGCGCAGCAGCGCCAGCAGATGGAAGCAGAGATGCAGCGGCGCATGGAGCAGCAGCAGGCGGAGGCGCAGCGGCTGGCCGAGCTGAACCAGCAGCTCCAGCAGCGCACGCAGGAGTTGGAGCAGGAGCGGCAGGCGCGGCTCCAGGCGGAGCAGCGCGCGTCGCAAGCGCTGACGCGGCTGCAGGACGAGAACGTGAAGGTTCGGGAGGAGGCGCGCGGCACGGTGGTGACGTTGTCGGGCAGCGTGCTGTTCGCGACGAACGCGACGGAGCTGTTGCCCGCGGCGCGCGACCGGCTGTCGGAGGTGGCGACGGCGCTGAAGGAGTCGAAGAACCCGTTGCTCATCGAAGGCCACACGGACTCGCGAGGCACGGAGGACTACAACGACCAGCTGTCGGAGCGCCGAGCGGAGAGCGTGCGGAACTTCCTGGTGAACCAGGGCGTGCCCGCGGACCGCATCCAGGTCCGAGGCATGGGTGAGAACCGGCCGGTGGCGTCGAACGGAACGGCGGAAGGCCGCGCGAACAACCGCCGCGTGGAGATCGTGGTGGAGCGCAACGTGGCCGGAGCGCAGCCGTCGCGCAGCGGCGGCGTGGGAGGCAGCGGAGCGCAGCAGCCGCCCCAGGGCGACCAGGACCAGGGCCAGAACGCGGGCGGCAGCGGCACGGATGCGAAGCCGCACGGCGCGGGCGTCAACCACCAGAGCCCGCAGCCGGAGCAGGGAACGGGAGGTGGCGGGGCGCAGCAGCAGGTGCCCCAGCAGCCCATGGACCACGGGCAGTAACGCACGCCTGTGATTTTTGAGCATGAAGGTCCTCACTCCATGCGAGTGGGGACCTTTTTCTTCATCCGCGCTTCAGGCGCGCACGTCCCATGAGAGCGCGTTACCCTTGAAGTCCGGCTCCGCCATGATCGACAAGTCGCCCGTCCTGCTCACCACCGAGCGCCTGCACCTGATGCTGCTGCCGCCCGACGCGGCGGAGCGGGTGCTGGCGTACCACGTGGCCAACAAGGACCACCTGGGCCCGGTGTCCCCGGCGCGCCCTGGGACCTTCTTCTCCTTGGCCTACTGGCGCACGCGGCTGGCCCAGGACCGCGAGGACTTCCGCCACGACGTGTCCCTCCGCGTCTTCATCCTCCCCAAGGGCCAGCCGCTGGCGCTCGCGCCCGTCATCGGCAACGCCACGCTCGCCCACATCCGCCGGGGGCCGCTCCAGGCCGCGGACCTGGGCTATGGCCTGGATCACCGCCACGAGGGCAAGGGCCTGATGACCGAGGCCCTCCGCGCCTTCTGCGACTTCGCCTTCAGCGCCATGGGGCTGCACCGGCTCCAGGCCAGCCACCTGCCAGAGAACCTGCGCAGCGCCGCCGTCCTCCGCCGCCTGGGCTTCATCCCCGAGGGCTACGCCCGCGACTACCTCCTCATCAACGGCCAGTGGCGCGACCAAGTGCTCAATTCGCTCGTGGCCCCCGCCGAACCCGGCCTCCGCGGCGGCCCCTGACCCTCCGTCAATTTTGTCGATATTGGAGATATCGGGCTTTAAAAGCCCCCTGTTCGAGCTTTAAACGCCAATATCGACAAAATTGAATGAGCCCTGGGCCTACCCACTTCCGTGAAGAGTTCTGGCGGAATCCGCCGCCGCTGCCTCGTGGCGTCAAGCTGGTGCAGCAGGAAGCAGTCGTGGTGCCCCGAGTGGGTCCTCGGGGGGCATCCCTCTATGACCTCGCGGAGGTCCAGCTTCCGGAAAGTCGTGTTCCCGTGTTGTTGGGGTATCGCGCTCCGCTGTTCCCGGCGGACGTGCTGAGCCAACGCGAGAAGCTGTCCACCCTGCGCGAGCAGCTTCAACGCAGGGATGCGGATCCACGCTCGCTGCCCGCCTTCCGACACCCGATGCTCGTCACGGACTCGGCCTCCGCCAGCGTCATCGACCTCTGCGAGCGCGAGGAGGTGGGCTTGATAGACATGCGCGGAACGTTCTTCCTGCGCACGGGCAGCACCTTCATCCGGGTGCAGGGACATCGGCCCCTGGAGCGAACGCCTCGCGAGCCCTTGTTCCATGGCAAGGGATGCCGGCTCGTGCGCGTCCTGCTCCAGTCCCCCAACCAGCGCTGGACCATTCGTGCGCTCTCCGAGCAGACCCAGACGAGCTACTCCTATGCGCACGGGGTCACGACGAGACTCCTCAAGGAAGGCTTCGTCGAAGGAGGCCGCAGCGCCGGTTTCCGGCTTCGGGATCCGGTGTCACTGCTTCGGTCATGGCTGATGAGCGACAAGCCGACAGCCATCACCCGGGAAGGATTCAACGCTCCATCCACGACCCCGGAGCTGCTCAAAAAAGCGCATGCGCTGCTGACCTCCCAGGGCATCCGCTCGACCTTCACGCTGGCGAGCGCCCTGCGCTCCGATGAACGGGCCGTCTCCGGAGTCCCCCACGGCATCTACCTTTCGGGATCCCTCGAGCCCGCCGTCTCAGCCTTCGGACTGCGCCGGATGACCCCGCACAACTTCTTCGTGCTTCGCTCGGAGCCAGCCGCCGAAACCGATGCGGGCGGCATCTACCATGCACAGCGACTGCTACCGCACGGTCCAGCGGTCGCGCTGCCCCAGCTGGCCGTGGACTTCCACCAGAGTGGCGGCAGGGGAACCGAACAGGCGGAGGAGTTGGTGCGGCGCTTCGCACGGACCCTCCCTCTTTCGGATGAGCTTCATGACGGACGAAGAGCGATTCGACGAGATCCTCGGTGAGTTGGGCGAGCTGATGCTCGACCTGGGGGACCTTTCCAGACGCATCATGCTCATTGGCGGGCAGGTCCTCGCTTTGGAGTCCAGGCAGCGGGGTGGAACCGGGGTCATCTCCATCGAGACCGATACCGGCATCGTGGTCGAGCGAGGCTTCTCCTACGAGCCGGATCTGTTGTTCGACGTGGATGGCTCGGACTTCATGGCCGAGCGCCTTCCGGAGGTCCTCCGCCATCGGGGCTATGCCAGGACCCGGCACTTCCGCTGGTCGAAGCCCCTGCCCGGCGGGCAGATGGACCTGGACCTCTTCGCACCCAAGGACGTCGACCCCTACGAACTGCCCACCGGAATGACGCCCTTGCCGGATGCACGGCTGGCACTCCGCCGCGGTCACGCCGTGGTCCTGGTCGAGGGAAAGCCGCTGCGGATCCTGCTGCCGGATGCCACGGGATTCCTGACGATGAAGGAACGCGCCAGGCGCGAGCTGCGGCCTGACAAGACCAAGGACAGCTTCGACATGTTCGCCTACGTCAAGCTGGTGGGTCCCCAGCAAGTGCGTACTTCCCTCCAGCAGGCAGGTGAAGACGGCCGGGCGCTCCGGGACAGGTTGCTCACGCTCTTCTGGAACACGGAAGCACCAGGCCCGCGCGACGTCATCCGCTACGCGGCGAGCCTCGATGCAGACGAGCAGGCCCTGGTGGCCCAGGCGACGGTCGACCTGTTCGCGGAACTCTGAGCCCCATCACCGGCTCAGCGCGAGGGCGCCCGCACCTTCGGCTTCGACTCCGTCGCCGCAGGCAGGTTCGCGTCGAACCAGTCCAGTGTCCGGAGCAGCCGGTCCTTCTGGTGCTCGGGCTTGCGCAGGCTGTGGCCCTCATCCGCGTAGATGACCAACTGGGTCTTCACGCCCAGCGTCTTCAGCGCCTTGTGGAACTCGTAGCCCTGTGACGCGGGCACCTCCAGGTCCCTTTCACCGTGCAGCACCAGCGTGGGCGCCTTCACATGCTTCACCCCGTTGATGGGCGAGGAGCGCGTGTACACCTCCGGCTCGTCGTACACCGAGGCTCCGAAGTACGGCAGCATCCATGAGTCGATGTGGTTCGTGCCGTAGTAGCTCTGCCAGTTCGCGATGCCCGCGCCCGCCACCGCCGCCTGGAAGCGCTGTGTCCTCGTCACCGCCCACATCGTCAGGAAGCCGCCGTAGCTCCACCCCGTGATGCCCTGCCGCGCCGGATCCACCGGCGCTGACGCCAGCACCGCGTCCAGCCCCGCCAGCACGTCGTTGAAGTCCCCGAAACCGAAGTCGCGGCGGTTCGCCTGCACGAACGCCGCACCCTGGCCGTAGCTGCCTCGCGGGTTGGGCATGAACACCGCGTAGCCCCTCGCCGCGAACAACGCCGTCTGCGGATTGAACCCCGCCAGCACTCCCGCCGCCGGCCCTCCGTGCACCACCGTCACCATGGGCGCCTTGCGCCCGGACGCGTCCGGCACCGGCAACACCAACCAGCCCTGCACGGCATGCCCGTCGCTCGTCCACGTCACGCTGCGCACGTCGCCCACCGTCACGCGCACGTCCGCGTTGAGGCGCGTCACCTGCTTCCACGCCCCCACCCGCCCCGTCCACAGCTCCGGCGCCTGGGTGATGGAGTCGCGCACCACCGCGCTCGTCACGCCGTCCCTCCCCAGCGACACCGTCACGCGCTCCGGGCCCTTCCACAGCGTCGTCACGTCTCCACCGCGCGGCGCCACCGCCATCAGCGCGGCCTCCCCCTGCGCCTGCGCCACGAACACCAGCCGCTCCGCCGTGGGCCAGAAGAGGTCCGTGGCCGTCGCCTTCAGCCCCTCCGTCACGTTCCGCGCGGGCGGCACCTTCGCGGGCAGCTCCGCCTTCTCCCCGAACCGCACCTTCGCCGCCAGCCGCTCCGGCACCGACACCACGAGCACGTCCCCGCCCGTGTTGCCCTCATCGCTCATCAATCCCTCGATGAACGCGAGCTGCCGGCCGTCCGGACTCCACGCGGGCTCCGCCACCTGCCACCTGGGCGTGTGCAGGAGCGACGTCTCTCCCGTGCCCGCCTCCACCGCGTACACCCGCGCGCTCCACCAGTTCGCATCCCCAGGGGGCTTCGAGGCCGTCACCGCCACCCGTGCGCCGTCCGGACTCCACGCGTACTCGTGGATGAACAGGGCTGCGGGCGACACCAGCCGCAGCCGCGCGTCCTCCACCGTCACCACCGCGAAGCGCTTCACCGGCGGGGACGCCTGCACCACGCCCGTCTCCCTCGCCGCGGGCCCACGAGGCCCCAGCGCATCCTCCGCGCCCTCGATGACGAGCAGCCCCACGGACTTCCCGTCCGGCGACCACTTCGGCGCCGCCAGCACGCCCTTCACCGTGGTGAGCCGCCGCGCGGGCCCGCCCGCCCCCGACGCCTCCGCCACGTAGAGCTGCTTCGCCCGGCCCTCGCCCGCCGTGGAGAGGAACGCGAGCTGCCGGCCGTCCGGGCTCCACGACAGCGCCCCCTCCGCGCACGGCGCGCCGTCCTTCGACGCGGTGACGCGCACCGGTGCCCGCTCCGGATGCGCCAGCTCCCGCACCTGGAGCCTCGCGGCCTCCGCGGTCCCCGGCACCGACTCCACCCAGGCCACCCGCGTGCCGTCCGGCGACAGCGACACCTCGCGGATGCGCACCAGGCGCTGGAGCGCGTCGTACGTCGCGCTGGCCTCCACCCGCACGGGCGCGGGCGCGGGCACCGCTCCGGACGCCAGCGCGCCCCACACCCAACACCCCACCGCCACAGCCAGGCTTGCCGCTCGCATCCGCGCCTCCCGAAAGGGCGGAGTCTAGCGGACCTCCCGCTCAGTGCAGCTGCGTGGGCAACATGGGCAGCCCGTGGAAGAAGCGCCGCCCGCTCTCGAAGCGGTGGTGGAACGTCACGCGCTGGTCCAGGTACAGCCGCGACATCTCCTCCTCGCCATACGCGCGGAAGAACGCGGCGCGCGCCTCGTCACAGGCCCGCTCGTACTCCACGCACAGCGCCTCCCACTCCTCCGGTGGAAGTTCCCCCTCCGGCCAGCCCTCGCCGGTGAGGCCGTAGTCGCGCTCCATCGCATCCAGCTCGCGGGCGCGCATCCGCACGCGCGGATCCTCCGCGATGGCCTCGTCCGCCATCGCCGTGAGGATGTGCGCCACCAGGAAGAAGCCCGCGTCCGGCGGCACCGCGCCCGCGTCCCGAGCGCTCCGGAACGTCACCAGGAGCTGCGCGTCCATCTCCTCACCGCCCAGCTCCGCCAGCTTCGCCGCCAGCCCACGCCACCGGGCCTCGGTCTCCAGGGCCTCCCGCCGCACCCCTTCCAGCTCCTGCTCACCCATCTTTTTCATGGTGTCCTCTCCCGGCCCGCGAAAGTCCCTTCCCACGAAGGTTCCCATCCCCGTCTGACGCTCGGGCCCGGCAAACCGTGCTGTCCCCTTTTTCCAAGACGTCCCGGCGCGTCAGGTGCAGGACGCCCGAGCGCGGCGCCGTCGCGTGGCGGACGCGCAACCGTGCTCGGGGGGACGGACGGCCTGGCGGCCAGACCGGCCATTTCGGGGCTGCCGGGGTGACGAACCACGCGGCCGGTGATTGCGTCCGGCAGCGCCCCTTCGCGAACGCCGGGTGTCACCCGCAGGACGCTTGGGCGAGGCCCGGCCCCGGCGCGTGCACTTGGAGGCGGACAGTGGTTGCCGCCAGGCGCGGGATGACGCATCCGCAGGACATGGGGCCCGAAGCCGGTGGCCCGCCCTGGGGAGCCCTACCGGTGTCCGAGCCCATCGTCCCGCCGCAGACGAAGTCCCAGGTGTCGCCCCGCACGGTGTTCACCGTGTGCTTCGCGGTGCTGGGCGTGATGGCCCTGGTGGTGCTCATCGCCAAGACGCGCGTGGCGCTCACGCTCACCGGCATGGCGGCGCTCATCGCGCTGTCGCTGGAGCACGGCGTGTCGCGGCTGGAGAAGCGCGGCTTCAAGCGGTGGCTGGCCATCACCCTGGTGCTGTTCGGGCTGTTCGTGGCCATCGTCGCGCTGGGCCTGCTGGTGATTCCGGACCTGGTGGAGCAGGTGGACGCGCTGGTGACGCAGTGGCCGCAGCTGTGGAAGCAGATGCGCGGCACCGGCATCCTGCGCGCGCTCAACCAGCGGCTGCACAGCCTGGGCTGGAACGAACGGCTGGAGGAGGCCACGCCCGCGCTCGCCGGGCCGCTGCCGGAGCTCCTGATGAGCGCCATTGGCGGCGTGGTGGGCCTGCTGGGCGGCGTCATCACCGTCTTCTTCCTGGTGGTGTTCATGCTGGTGTTCGGCGGCGGCGTGCTCAAGCGCCTGCTGGAGCTGGCCCGCCCCGACCACCGCCTGCGCTACGTGCGCGTGCTGCGCAACGTGTACACCGCGACGGGGGGCTACCTGTCCGGCATCACCCTCATCTGCGCCATCAACGCCACGCTCACCACCACCATGCTGGCGGTGCTGGGCATGCCCTTCTACCTGCCCCTGGGCGTGGCCAGCGGCTTCTCCAGCCTGGTGCCCTACGCGGGGCCCATCATCGCGGGCGGCATCATCACGCTGCTCACGCTGGCCACCGGCGGCCTGTGGAAGGCGCTGGCGGTGTTCATCTACTTCCTCCTCTACGGCCAGCTGGAGGGCAACGTGATGGCGCCGCTCGTGTTCAAGCGCACCGTGCACGTCAACCCGCTCGTCACCCTGCTCGCGGTCCTCTTCTGCGTGGAGCTGGCGGGCATCGTGGGCGCGGTGGTGGCCGTGCCCGTGGCGGCCTCCGTGCAGATCATCGTCCGGGAGGTCCTCCTCTTCCGCCAGGAGCGCCGCGCCGCGGCCGTGCTCCCAGAGCCCTGACGGGCCCGAGCCCCGATGACCGACTCGCCGCTTCAGCTCCTGTTGACGCACGGCTCGGGCCCGCTGCTCTTCGCCGTGCTCGTGGCGGGAGGGGTGGGGCTGCCGTTCCCGGAGGACCTGGTGCAGTTGGCGGCAGGCGTGCTCTCGCACCGGGGCGCGATGCCGCTGCCCGTGGCCATCGCGCTGTGCTTCGCGGGCGTGCTGTGCGGGGACACCGTGCTCTTCTTCACGGCGCGCCGGCTGGGGCAGGCGCTCTATACGCACCGGCGCACCCGCCGCCTGTTCCCCCCCGAGCGCCGCGAGCACATCCAGGGGCTGTACGCGAAGCATGGCTCGCGCGTCGTCTTCGTGGGCCGGTTCATGTCCGTGCTGCGCGTGCCGGTGTTCGCCATGGCCGCCGCGGAGGGAATGTCCTTTCGCCGCTTCCTTCTCTGGGACGGGCTGGCGCTGTGCGTGAGCTCGCCCCTGGTGGTGACGCTGGGCTACCTGGGCTCCGCGAGCGTGGACCGCGTGGTGAAGGGCGTGGGCCGCGTGGAGCACTTCGTCGCGCTGGCCGGCGTGGCCGCGCTGCTCGTCGTGCTCGCCGTGCGGCATGCCCGCGAGAAGCGACAGCCCCGCCCGGCCCCTTGAAATCCAAGAGCGGCGGTCCCCGTCACCCCACCCGGGGTCGAAGCAAGCAAGCTCACACTTGCTCTTGATGCCCCGGCGCGCGCCGCGCGAACCCGCTATCAACCAGACGCTTCTCCTGGACGAATATCCGAGGCCTCATGACTCCCCCCAGTCCCTCCCAGGCCGCTTTCACGGTGGTGTCGTCCACGGAAGGGGGAATGGACTGGCTGTCCGGCGGCGGGGAGATGGGCCGGTTGATCCGCTCCATGGACTGGTCGAAGACGCCGCTCGGGCCGGTGGAGACCTGGCCGCAGAGCCTGCGCACGACGGTCAGCCTGTGCCTGTCCTCCACATTCCCCATCCTCATCGCGTGGGGACCGGAGCGCGTGCAGCTCTACAACGACAGCTACCGGCCCATCTGCGGCGCGAAGCACCCGGAGTCCATGGGGCAGCCCTTCCGCGAATGCTGGGCCACCGCGCTGCCGGTGGTGGGCGGCGTGTTCGAGAAGGCGGGCACGGGCATTGGCTCGTACATCGAGAACCAGCGCATGTTCCTGGACCGGTACGGCTACCTGGAGGAGGCCTTCATGACCTTCTCCTTCAGCCCCATCCGCGACGAGTCCGGGGGCGTGGGCGGCCTCTTCCACCCCATCACGGAGGTGACGGAGAAGATGCTCAGCGCGCGGCGCACGCAGACGCTGCGCGAGCTGTCCGCCCTGCTGGGCAAGGTGAAGACGTTGGAGGACATCGGCGCCGCGCTGCCGCAGTTGCAGCCGGACGCCGCGCTCGACGTGCCCTTCCTCCTCTTCTACCGCCGCGACGAAGCGGCGCCCCGCGTCCAGTGGGTGGGCGGCATGGGCCTGCCCCCTGGCACCGCGTGGAGCCCGGCGGAGGCGGGGTTGGACGGGCCGTGGCCCTTCGCCACCGCGGGCGCGGATCCGGTGGACGTGCCGTGCACTCCGCTGGACGCGGGCCTGACGCTGGGGCCTTACGAGGAGCCGCCGACGCAAGCGCGCGTGCTGCCCATCCAACCGGCCGGCATGGCGGAGCCCTTCGGCTACCTGGTGGCCGGCGTGAGCCCCCGCCGCGCCATGGATGACGCCTACCGCAACTTCTACGAGCAGCTCCAGGCCACGGTCACCAACGCCGTCGTCAGCGTGCGCACCTACGAGGCGGAGGCGCAGCGCGCGGAGGCGCTGGCGGCCATCGACCGGGCGAAGACGGCGTTCTTCTCCAACGTGTCGCACGAGTTCCGCACGCCGCTCACGCTCATCCTGGGCCCGCTGGAGGAGTCGCTCGCGGACGCGTCCGCGCCCCTGCCGCCATCGCAGCGCGCGCGCCAGGAGCTCACCCACCGCAACGCGCTGCGCCTGTTGAAGCTGGTCAACTCGCTGCTGGACTTCTCGCGCATCGAGGCGGGCCGGGTGAAGGCGAGCTTCCACCCCACGGACCTGGCGCTGCTCACCGAGGACCTGGCCAGCGTCTTCCGCTCCGCCATGGAGAAGGCGGGGCTCCAGTACACCGTGGACGCGCAGGACGTGGGCGAGCCCGTCTACGTGGACCGGGACATGTGGGAGAAGGTTGTCCTCAACCTGCTCTCCAACGCGTTCAAGTTCACGCTCCACGGCGACGTCACCGTGCGGCTTCAGCGCGAGGGGACGCGGGTGCGGCTCACCGTGCGGGACACCGGCACCGGCATCCCGGAGGCGGAGCTGCCGCGCGTGTTCGAGCGCTTCCACCGCGTGGAGTCCTCGCGCGGGCGCACGCATGAAGGCACCGGCATTGGCCTGGCGCTCATCCAGGAGCTGGTGAAGCTGCACGGCGGCACGTTGAGCGTCCACAGCGTGGAGGGCGAGGGCAGCACCTTCTCCGTGGAGCTGCCGCTGGGCCGCGCGCACCTGCCCGCCGAACAGGTCCAGGAGGACGAAGGGACCCCGCACGCGGGCAAGCTGGGGTCCGCCTTCAGCGAGGAGGCGCTGCGCTGGCTGCCGGATGCACCGGAGTCCCTCCCGCCGCCGGGCACCGAGCAGGAGCCGGAACCGGAGCCGATGAGGGCTTCCGTCGAAACCACCCTGGTGGGGAACACGGGCGCGGGGTTCGCGCTGTCCACGAGGCGTGGGCGCATCCTCGTCGCGGACGACAACGCGGACATGCGCGGGTACGTGAGCGGCCTGCTGTCTGCCCACTGGGACGTGCGCGCGGTGGCGGACGGCGAGGCGGCCTTCGAGGCGGCGCTCGAAACGAAGCCGGACCTCATCCTCAGCGACGTGATGATGCCCCGGCTGGACGGCTTCGGGCTGCTCCACCAGCTGCGCGGCGACGCGCGCACGCGCGGCATCCCCTTCATCATGCTGTCGGCGCGCGCGGGCGAGGAGGCCCGCATCGAGGGGCTCCAGGCCGGCGCGGACGACTACCTGGTGAAGCCCTTCTCCGCGCGCGAGCTGCTGGCGCGCGTGGACAGCCAGCTCCAGCTGGGGCGGGCCCGGCGGCAGCTGTCCGACTTCTTCATGCAGGCCCCCGCGGCCATGTGCGTGATGTCGGGCCCGGACCTCGTCTTCACGGTCATCAACCCCATGTTCGCGAGCCTGATGGGCCGGGACATGCTGGGCCGGCCCGCGCGCGACGCGCAGCCAGCAGGGGGGCACGGCGTGCTGCTCCAGCACCTGGAGCGCGTCTACCGCACCGGCGAGCCCTTCGTGGGCCGCGAGGTGCCGGTGCGCCAGCCGGACGGCCAGGGCGGCCTCAGGGAGCTGCTGCTGGACGTGGACATCCACGCCCAGCGCGAAGGCGAGGGCCGCATCCAGGGCCTGCTCGTCGCCGTGCAGGAGGTCAGCGAGCGCACCCGCGCGCGCCAGCAACTGGAGGCCCTCACGCACGACCTCCAGCACGCGCTGGCCGCGCGCGACAGCTTCCTGGGTGTGGCGTCCCACGAGCTGAAGACGCCCGTCACCGCGCTGCTCCTGCACCTGGAGATGACGCGCCGGCGCCTGGCCCCCAAGCGCGGCGAGCCGCCCTCCCCGGAGAAGCTCACGGCGGCGATGGGGTCCGCGCTGCGGCAGGTGGAGCGGATGTCGCGGCTGGTGGACGAGCTGCTGGACGTCTCACGCATCCGCGCGGGCAAGCTGGAGTTCCACATGGAGGAGAGCGACCCGATGGAGCTGGTCCACGAGGTCCTCGACACCTTCCACGAACAGATGGAGCAGGCCGGCTGCATCCTGCAGCTGCGGACGGAGCTGGGGCTGCACGTGTGGTGGGACCGCTCGCGCATGCTCCAGGTGCTGACGAACCTGGTGTCCAACGCCATCAAGTACGCGCCGGGCACGGCGCTCGGCATCGGGCTCAGGAGGCACGGCGACCGGCTCATCCTCTACGTGTCGGACGGCGGCCCGGGCGTCCCGCAGGAGCACCAGGACCGCGTCTTCGAGCGCTTCGAGCGCGGCGGCCCGCCCCGCTCCGTGCACGGCCTGGGGCTGGGCCTCTTCATCGCCAAGCAGATCGTCGAAGGCCACCACGGCAAGCTGGTCCTGCGCAGCGCCCCAGGCCAGGGCGCCGCCTTCATCATCGACCTGCCGCTGCCTCCGCGGGCCCAGGCCTGAGCGCGCGCCTTCAGTGCGCGACGCTCGGGGGCTTCGCCGGGCCGGGCAGGATGTTCTGGTTCACGTGGAAGAGGTTCTGCGGGTCGTACGCCCGCTTCACCTCCACCAGCCGCGCGTAGTTGTCACCGTAGGTGGCCTGCACGCGCTCCTGGCCCTCCTCCATCATGAAGTTCACGTAGGCGCCGCCCGCCGAGTACGGGTGCAGCGCGCTCCAGTACTCCTTCGCCCAGGTGGAGATGTCCGCCGCCCGCTCCGGTGATGGATCCACGCCGACGATGACCTCCGACCAGCGCGCGTCGCGGAAGCGGAAGGCCGTGTCATGCGGGCCCACCCGGTGCGCCGCTCCGTCGATGGGGTACAGGTGCATGGTGGACTGCATGGACGGCAGGCGCTCCGCGAAGGACACGTGGCGCTCGATGGCCGCGTCCGGAATCTCGCGCACGAAGTCCGCGCGCCAGTACCACTGGTGCCCCGGCGGATAGAGCGCGTCGAAGGCGGTCTGCAACATGGGGAACGGCATGGGCATCACGCCGTGCAGCGCGGGCTTGAGCGCCTGCACGGGCTTGAACAGCTCGTCCGCGCGCGCGGGGTCGCCCGTGTAGCACCACACCACGCCGCACATCTTCTGGAGGTGGAGTTCCTCCGGGAAGGGCGGCGCGGGCGGCACGGTGAGGAAGGCGAAGAAGCCGCTGAGCTCGTCCGGCGCGGCCGGGAGGAACTCGCGGTACCAGCGCATCACCTCCGCCGCGCGGTCCAGGGGCCAGAGCGTGGGACCGCCGATGATGGTGTCCACGGGGTTGGCGCGGAAGAGGAACGACGTCACCACGCCGAAGTTGCCGCCCCCGCCGCGCACCGCCCAGAACAGGTCCGCGTGCTTCTCCTCGTTCGCGGTGACGAAGCGGCCGTCCGCGAGCACCATGTCCACGGCGAGCAGGTTGTCGATGGTGAGCCCGAAGCGGCGCGTGAGGTGCCCCAGGCCGCCGCCCAGCGTGAGCCCGCCCACGCCCGTGGTGGAGATGATGCCGGAGGGCACCGCGAGCCCGAAGGCGTGGGTGGCGTGGTCCACGTCTCCCCAGACGGCACCGCCCGCGACGCGCACCGTGCGGGCGTCGGGGTCCACGCGCACGCCGCGCATGCGCGACAGGTCGATGACCAGTCCGTCATCCACCAGCCCCAATCCGCCGCCGTTGTGGCCGCCGCCGCGCACGGCCAGGGGGAGCTTGCGCTCGCGGGCCAGGGCCACCGCGGCGATGACGTCCGCCACGTCCGCGCACCGGGCCACCATGGCCGGGTGCTTGTGGATCATCGCGTTGTACAGCTGGCACGCCTCCGCGTAGTCGGCGTCGCCCGGCTGGATGAGCGCGCCGCGCAGCTGTGCCCGGAACAGCTCCACGCTGTCCGGCGTCAGCCCGGCGGGCAGGCCGGGGCCTGTCTGCGGACGGTGGGTTTCGAGTGTCACGGCGGTTCCCTCCTCCAAGAGACGGCACCGGCACGGCGCCTGACTCAACGGATGCGCACGGTGACGGCCTCGCAGGACCGGAAGGCAGGAGGAGGCCTCCTGGCACGCGCCGGTGGGCGGGAGCGGACGCAGCGCTCCGCCACTCCGCCACCCTCGCGGCCCCGCGCTCCCGCAGGAGGATGGGCACGCCCACGCGGCGGGCAGCCTCCGCCCGCGCGAGCCGCCCGGGCTCCCTCGGGCTGGGGACGGCTCAGCCCGCCGCCACCTCGCGCAGGCTGTCCTCCACGCCCTGGAGCAGCAGGTCCAGGTCCGCGTCCGGGATGTTGAGCGCGGGCGCGATGTAGACGGTGTTGCCCATGGGGCGCAGGTACAGGCCACGGCGGCGAGCGGCCTCGTAGACGCGCCAGCCGCTGTCCGCGAAGTAGCCTCCGCCGCCCAGGTCCACCGCGCCCACCATGCCCACCGCGCGCGGGCGCACGAGCCCGGGGAGGGTGGCGGCCATGCGCTCGAAGGCGGCCTTCACGCGCGGCGCCTTGCGCTGGACCTGCCCCAGCACGTCCTCGTCGCGGTACACGGCCAGCACCTCGCGCGCCACGCACGCGCCCAGCGGGTTGCCGCAGTAGGAGTGCCCGTAATACAGCGCCCGGTCCTTCGCCCCCAGGAAGCCCTGGAAGATGCGCTCCGACGCGAGCGTGGCGGCGAAGGGCAGCAGGCCCCCGCTGAGCGCCTTGGCCAGGCACAGGAGGTCCGGCACCACGCCAGCCAGGTCCACCGCGAAGCGCGCGCCGGTGCGGCCCATGCCGGTGAAGACCTCATCGGCGATGAGGAAGGTGTCCACCGCGCGGGTGGCCTCGCGCACCTCGCGCACGAAGTCCGGCGACGACATCCACATGCCCGCCGCGCCCTGGATGACGGGCTCCAGGATGACGCCGGCGATGCCGTCCGGATCCGCCGCGAGCGCGGCCTTCACCTCGGCGAGTGCGCGCGCGTGGCCGTCGGGTTCGGCAGGGGACGGCACGTGCACCACGTCGAAGAGGAGCGGGCCGAACACGTCGCGGAACTCGTGCACGCCGCCCACGCTGGTGGAGCCAATCGTCTCGCCGTGGAAGGCGCCGGTCAGGGTGATGAAGCGGGTGCGGCGGGGGCGGCCGTTCTGCGCCCAGTACTGCGCGGCCATCTTGATGGCCACCTCCACCGCGGTGCTGCCGTTGTCCGAATAGAAGACGCGCGACAGCTTCTGCTCCGAGGGCACGTCCGCCCTGTCGGCGCCCGGAGCCAGCGCGGTCAGCTCCGCGCCCAGCTGGGCCGCGGGGCCGTGGGTGATGCCCGCGAGCGAGACGTGGGCCAGGCTGCCCAGCTGCTCGGTGAGTGCGTGCACGAGGCGCGGGTGGCGGTGTCCCAGGGTGGACACCCACCACGAGCCGTTGGCGTCCAGGTAGCGCCGTCCGTCCGCGTCATGGAGCCAGACGCCCTCCGCCCTGACGATGACCAGGGGGTCCGTCTTGGCGATGTACTGCTCCATGGCGGTGTAGGGGTGCCAGACGTGCTGCTTGTCCAGTCCGACGAGGGTTGCCCGATCCACGGTGGAGGCTCCTGGGCGCGAAGGGGAGTGAAGCCCGGGGTGACGCGCCGCGTGCCCTTCTGCCCTCCCCGGGGACGGCCCGCAACGTCGCGGTGCGACACGAGGGACGGGGACGAATGGGTGGCCGCACCGGGCCTTATCCACCAGCCGACAGGCGAGGGAATGGGACGCTCAGTGGCGTGCGTCCGGGACGGGACGGTGAGGCCGGTCCGGTGCCGGTGACGTGGGGAGCGCTGACATTGCCGTGACAGGGGGGGTGTTAGCCCTGTGTCTGTCATCACGGGAGAGTCATGGCCATCGTCATCTTCTTCATCAGTCACTGGCTGCTCTGCGTCTTCTTCCAGAGCTTCTTCCAGCACCGTTACGCGGCGCACCGCATGTACAGCATGGGGCCGCGCACGGAGAAGGTGATGCACCTGCTCACCTACCTGGTGCAGGGCTCGTCGTACCTGTCGCCGCGGGCGTACGCCATCCTGCACCGTGAGCACCACGCGTACTCGGACACGGAGGACGACCCGCACTCGCCGCACTACTTCAAGGACGTGCTGCGGATGATGTGGCACACGAAGGAGCGCTACACGGGCATCCTGACGCGGAAGATCCAGCCGGAGCCGCGCTTCGAGGGTGGCTACCCGGAGTGGAAGCTCGTGGACGAGACGCTGGGCCAGTCCTGGTGGGCGGTGCTGGGCTGGGTGGCGCTGTACACGGCGTTCTACGCGACGTTCGCGACGTCGCCCTGGATGTTCCTGCTGCTGCCGGTGCACTTCGTGATGGGGCCGGTGCACGGCGCCATCGTGAACTGGTGCGGGCACAAGTACGGCTACCGGAACTTCAAGGGCGCCGACAAGTCGCGCAACACGCTGCCGGTGGACGTGCTGTGCATGGGTGAGCTGTTCCAGAACAACCACCACAAGTACGGCAGCAGCCCGAACTTCGCGGCGCGCGCCTTCGAAATCGACCCCACGTGGCAGGTGATGCGCGTGCTGTCGAAGCTGGGCGTCATCCGCATCACCACGCCCCAGCGCGCCGTGTACCCGGAGCCGCGCGAAGTGGCCCGCCAGAGTGGCGGCGGAGCGCAGGTGGCCTGACGTACCGTGCAGACTTGAAGCAACGCGGGGGAGCCGTCCGTCAGGGACTGCTCCCCCTTAGTGTTTCTCAGGCCAGTTGGAGCGCCGCGGCCAGCGTCGTGGTGGGCCGGCCGATGAGGCGGCTCAGCGTGCGGCTCGTGTCGTTCAGGTCGCCCCGGGCGATGCCTTCGTCCGAGTTCGCCAGCACGTCGGCGTAGCCCTTGGGCAGGCCCGCCTGCATGAGCGCGGCGGCGAAGTCGGCGGGTGGCAGGTCCTGGTACGTCACGGTCCTGCCGGACTGGCGTGACAGCTCCGCCGCGTACTCCGCCAGCGTGAAGCCCGTGTCGCCCGCGAGTTCGTACACCTGGTGCTCATGGCCCGTGCCGGTGAGCACGGCCACGGCGGCGTCCGCGTAGTCCTGGCGGGTGGCGGGGGCGACGCGGCCGTCCTTCGCGCAGCCCCGGAGCACGCTCTGCTCCAGCGTGCGCTTCGCGGCCTCCGTGTAGTTCTCCAGGTACCAGCTGTGCCGCAGGAACACGAATGGAAGCCCTGACGCGCGGATGGCCTCCTCCGTGAACAGGTGCTCCGGCGCCAGCACCATGCGCGACGTGTCCGCGTGCAGGATGCTCGTGTAGGCCAGCAGCTTCACTCCGGCCTTCTTCGCCGCGTCCACCACGGTCTGGTGCTGCTTGCGCCGCTGCCCCACCTCGCTGGAGGAGATGAGCAGCACGGTGTCCCCGCTGGAGAACACGCCGTCCCACGTCTCCGGCCGGCTGTAGTCCGCCTTGCGAACCTGCACGCCGCGCGCGGCCCAATCCGAGGCCTTGTCCGGATTGCGCACCGCGACCGCGACCTGGTTCGCGGGGACCTGCTTCAACAGGCCCTCGATGACGAAACGGCCCAACCGGCCCGTGGCTCCCGTGACGACGATCATGGCTGCCTCCGTGTCGAACGTAGCAAGAAGTGTCCCAACCGCCCGACATGCATGCGGTCCACCTCCTGACCGCCGCGGCTTCAAAACCTGTCCGACTGTCGGACAGGTTTCGCGGTGTGCCGCCGGGAGGCCCCAGTGTCGGACTCGGCGGCTATCACGGGGTTCCGCACACCGCACCGGAGTGCGGTCAGGAGGCGCGAGCAATGGGCGACCGCTGGTGGGCGGTGCTGTGGCTGGGGCTTCTTTCCATGCAAGGAGCGGCTACGGCTTCGCCTGACTCCGGGGCTTCAGTCCCCAAGGAACCCTCCCGCTCCTGGTCTTCACTGGCACGGCTGGAGGTGGCGCCACTCGCGTTCCTTCCGCGTTCAGGCCGCGGTGAAACCGAAGGCTTCGTCCAACTGGAGCCCACGCTCATCCTGGATGGCGGGCAGGAGTTCGGACTCAACCTCGGCGCACCGGTCAGATTTCGAGCATGGGGCGGCACGGGCCTCGTGAGGAGGGAGGACTGGGACAACCTCTCCGACTTCGGGCAGGTGGTGCGCGGCCTCAAGCTGGGTTCGAACAACGCGCCCGTGGGCGTCTGGTTCGGCGCGCTGGAGTCCTACAGCCTGCTGTCCGCGCACCTCGTGCGGCGCTATTCCAACCGAAGCAATCCCGACTACCACCCAGCGGGAGGCTTCCTCACCGGTACCCTGGGGCCTCTTTACACGCAGGCCTTCGCCTCGGACGTGCTGGGAGCGCGCCTCATGGGGGCGGAAGTCGCGCTGGACGTGCAGCACGTCCTCTTCGGCCAATCCCATGAGCCGGGCCGCTACACGCTGGCGCTGTCGGCGGTGCACGACTGGGGGCGGGCTGGAGGACACGCGCCTTCGGTGACGCTGGCGCACCTGGATGGCACCGCCGTGGTGTTGGTGCGGCCGGGCTTCGAAGCGCACGTTCTCGCCGGTTGGGGCGGACGTCCCAGTGAGGGCGGCGCGTGGGGCGCGGTGGTGGGCGCGGGCGTGGATGCGTTGACGCCCACGTTGGATTTGCGGCTGCGGTTGGAGGTTCGCAGGCAGCACGGCGGCTTCCGGCAGGGCTTCGTCGGCCCGGACTACGAGTTGGCGCGCTTCAGGGCTGTGGGCCCGGATGGCATGCCGCTGGCGGAATCGTCCTTTCCGGACGGCTATTCCGTCTTCAGCGAGGCGGAGGTGGGCTGGGACGCGGTCCGCTACGGCGGCCTCCAAAAGCACCTGAAGTTGTCGCTGGGCGCGGAAGCCTTTTCGTGGGGCCGATTCGATGTGGATGGGCGTGTGGCGGTGCAGCTCTTCGCGCGCCACCTCGAAGTGGTGTTGAAAGGGCTTGGGGTGGGGATGGGACAGCCGGAGGCGCGCTACCTGGGGGCCGCGGAGGTCCGCTGGCGCTTCCTGGGCGGGAAGCTCTACGCGATGGGGACGGGCGGCACGCTGCTGTTCCCCACGTCGGAAGGGACGCTGCGGCCGGGAGCGTTCGCCTCGGTGGGGTTGGGGGTGGACAATGCGCGCTGACGCCCTGTTGCTGTCCCTGGTGCTGATGGCCGCGGGATGCGCCTCCGTGCCGCAAGCGCCTGGGCGTGGCCCAAGCTTGAGCTACGCGCCGCGAGAGTCCTCCTCGCCCGCGTGGGTGGAAACTCCGAGCGATGCGCCCCCGCGCGCCGGGGACTTCCTCCTACGCGCCTTCGCCGGGTCCGAGCAACGGCTCCTGCGCCGCCAGCAGCCGCGTGACGACGTGACAGCGGTGGGAGACGTCAGCAGAGAGGCAGCCGCTGGGGGCGGGGCCCGGAGCGCTGCCTCGACGCGGCAGGCAGTCCTCGACGCCACGGGCGAAGTGAAAGGCTCCCTGCGCGGCGTCGAGGCAGCGTTCACCCAGCTGGCGGCCCGTCCTCCGGCCCTCGGGGGCTGGGGCCTTACCGGCGTCTTCACGCGCTACCTCGACCAGGGCTCCAAGCAGGTGACGTGGCTTCATGGCGCGCTGGGGAGCGCCACCGCGTTGACGGACGCGGCCTCGGAAGTCGGCGACACGGACATGGAACTGGGCCTCCTGCGCATGACGGGGCCGAAGCTCCAGGCTGCTCAGTTCGGGACCCTCCTGCTGGCCACCTGGGTGGACTTCCTGCACCTCGCGGACGCCGTGCTCCGAAACTGCCCGATGTGTAGCGTCGAGAAGATCTTCACCGACCTTCATCGCGTGCAGGGGCTGCTTGAGCCCACGCTCACGGACCTCGCCTCACTGGACCCGGAGCGGGTGGAGGCGGCGACGACCGCGATGCCCGAGCTGATGGGGAAGCTGACCCGCGAGTTCGATACGCTCCAGCGGGAAACCCGCGAGACCATGAAACTCGGCAGGCAGATCATCGCGGCGATGCAGGCGGTGGAGATGGTCACGATGATCTCCACGATGAAGATGGCCATGCCACGCGTGCCGCCCTCGGCCCCCGCGACGCTGGGCGTGGGCCTCGTGATGAGCTCGGGTGGAGTCATGGTGGGCTCGCGGCTGGTGGTCTCCGCCGAGTGGTTGGAGATGATGCGAAGGCTCGTGCGGGCGGGCGTCATCTCCGTTCCCGCCGTCAGCGCCGCCGTCCTCATTCAGGGCGGACAGATCATGATGGCCCAGGCGAATCAGGACCTGCCCAAGGGCGTGCGCGACGCGCTGGGGGACAGCCCCGAGGTGCGCGGCATGCAGGTGACGGGCAGAGCGGGGGCAGGCATGTCGGACGCTCCGAAGCACCATGTGCTGCCGCAAGAGCACCGTGAGTGGTTCGTGCAGCGCGGCTTCACGGGTGACATGGACATCGACCAGTTCTGCGTCCGTTTGGAGCAGGCCCACCACGAGGCCATCCACGGAGGTGGCAGCTGGCGCCTGGGGCGCACATGGCCCAGAGAATGGAACCGGATGATCATGCAGGTACTACGCGACGCGGAGGCCGAAGCTGGCCAGAGGCTGACACGGAGCGAGATCTTGAAGCTCGTCGCGGGATATCTGAAGGAGTACGACATCCCGATGAACTTCATCTCCGGGAGGAGGCGATGACCGACGGACGTTCGTGGCAGGGGAACTGGAAGGTCCGCCTATACGAGCGCGTCCGCGAACGCGGCTACGACTCGCTGACCGCCTTTGCCGAAGCACGCCCTACCGCGTCGCTTGTGGCATTGGCCCAGGAGCTTGGGGCGGACGACGTCGCCGGGGTGCAGGTGTTCAGCGGGTTGGTGGCGGAGGCGGAGCAACGCAAGCAGGTGACGCGCTTGGTTCGAGGGCAGTTCGTGCGCGAATTGTTCCAGCATCTTCCAAATGGATGGCCACCCGTGGTGGACGACACAAACCGCTTCGATGTTGCCCAAGTGCTCGCCCGGTGGAGTAGCTACACCCCCGAGACTCATGAAGAGCGCGTACGGCAGGCTAGAGCTTCGCTCCGTGCCCATCCGCCACCGCCCGGCTGGCAACCGCTCAGTCCCGACGACGAACTGCTCCGCACGCTCCTCCCTGACGAGGAAGCCTGACCCGCGAAGTAGCTTCGCGGGCCAGGGGGCGCCACCCAGAACTCAGCCCTGCTTCAGCGCCGCGCCGATGGCCTGACCAAACGGCGCCGTGGGCCGGCCGATAAGCCGGCTCAGCGTGCGGCTGGTGTCATTCAGCTCTCCGCGCGACAAGCCCGCGTCCGCGTCCGCCAGCGTGTCCGCGAAGGGCTTGGGCACGCCCACCTGCTGGAGCGCCGCGGAGAACTCCGCCACCGGCAGGTCCACGTACTTCACCGGCTTGCCCGACTGGCGCGACAGCTCCGCCACGTACTCCGGCAGCGTGAAGCTCGTGTCCCCCGCCAGCTCGTACACCTGGTTCTCGTGGCCCGTGCCCGTCAGCACCGCCACCGCCGCGTCCGCGTACTCCTGGCGCGTCGCCGTGGCCACCCGGCCCTCCTTCGCGCTGCCCTGCACCACGCCGTACTGGAGCGCCGGCGCGATGTGCTCCGTGTAGTTCTCCACGTACCAGCCGTTGCGCAGGAACACGTACGGGATGCCTGAGGCTCGGATGGCCTCCTCCGTCGCCTTGTGCTCCCCCGCCAGCGACAGGCCGCTCTTGTCCGCGAACAGGATGCTCGTGTAGGCCAGCAGCTTCACGCCCGCCTTCTTCGCCGCTTCAATCACCGCCGAGTGCTGCGGGAAGCGCTTCCCCACCTCGTTCGCGGAGATGAGCAGCACCGTGTCCCCCTTCCCGAACGCCCCGCTCAGCGTCTCCGGGCGGTCGTAGTCCACCTGGCGCACCTGCACGCCGCGCGCGGCCCAGGCCTTCGCCTTGTCCGGATTGCGCACCGCCACCGCCACCTGGTCCGCCGGCACCTTCTTCAGCAACCCCTCCACGACGAACTGGCCCAGCTTCCCCGAGGCTCCCGTGACCACGAAC
This sequence comes from Corallococcus sp. CA054B, assembly GCF_003611625.1. NCBI lineage: Bacteria > Pseudomonadati > Myxococcota > Myxococcia > Myxococcales > Myxococcaceae > Corallococcus > Corallococcus sp. CA054B. Next base: position 54,784 of record NZ_RAVY01000006.1, on the reverse strand, counting down.
ATGGCTTCGCCCTTTCCTTCCCGCGCTCCAGGCGCGAACTCGAACTGGGCTTACCGTAACGGGGGTACTCACTTTTCGTAAGTACGCACCTCATGGTAAGTGTCCCGTCATGAAGGCAAGCAAGGGCAGTCCATTGCTGGAGAAGGTGAAGCAGCGCGGGGACCTGTACGCGGCGGCGTGTCCCTCGCGCGGCGTCCTGGAGCACGTCACCAGCCAGTGGGGCGTGCTGGTGCTCGTCGCGCTCAAGGAGGAAGGCACCCACCGCTTCAGCGAGCTGCGCCGCAAGGTGGGCGGGGTCAGCGAGAAGATGCTCGCCCAGACGCTCCAGGCCCTGGAGCAGGACGGCTTCGTGCACCGGGAGGCCCACCCCGTGATTCCTCCCCACGTGGACTACAGCCTCACGCCCCTGGGCGAAGAGGTGGCCGTCCACGTGGAGGCGCTGACCTCCTGGATCGAGGACAACCTCCCTCGCGTGATGAGCGCCCGCACCAAGGCCCCACCCCGCAAGAAGGCCTCCTGAGCAGCCCCAAGGCGGCCCCGCGCCTCCTTGCCTGGGTGCCCTCCAGCGGGACGAACGGGAGCGAAGGGAACAGGCCCGCGTTAAGACTGCTCCCGTGCCCGCCGACACCCCGCTCAAGGTCCGCATTCTCGATGCCATCCGCGATGTCCCGGCCGCCCAATGGGACGCCCTGGTCGCTGACGGCGCGCCCCCCTTCGTGCGCCATGCGTGGCTGTCCGCCATGGAGGAGAGCGGCAGCGCCACCGAGGACACCGGCTGGGCCCCGCACCACCTGACGCTGTGGCGAGGTAGGAAGCTCGTCGCCGCGGCGCCCGCCTATCTCAAGTTCCACAGCATGGGCGAGTACATCTACGACTTCGGCTGGGCCAACGCCGCCGCCCAGCTGGGCGTGGAGTACTACCCGAAGCTGCTCGTGGGCGGCCCCCTGTCCCCCGCCACCGTGCCGCGCTTCCTCACCGCCCCCGGAGAGGACGCCGCCGCCCTGCGCCGAGCGCTCCTCGAGGCCGCCGTGGAGACCGCCCAGGCCCAGGACTGCTCCGGCGTGCACGTGCTCTATCCCACGGACGAAGAGGCGGACTTCCTGGAGGAGGCCGGGCTCGCGCGCCGGATGACGCTCCAGTTCCATTGGAAGAACCCGGGCTACCAGCGCTACAACGACTACCTGGCCCGCTTCGACTCCAAGCGCCGCAACCAGCTCAAGCGCGAGCGCGCCGCCGCGGCCACGCAGGGCATCCAGCTGCGCACCGTGCGCGGCGCGGACCTGACGCAGGAGCACGCCCAGCGCGCGTACACCTTCTACACGTCCACCTGCGAGCGCCACGCCTGGGGCCAGGTGCAGCTCACCCCGGGCTTCTTCGAGCGCGTCTTCCGCGACCTGCCCCAGGCGGTGGAGATGGTGGAGGCGGTGAAGGACGGGAAGGTCATCGCCGGGGCCTTCAACCTGGCCACGCCGGAGCGGCTCTACGGCCGCTACTGGGGCTGCACGGAAGAGCACCCCTTCCTGCACTTCAACGTCTGCCTGTACCACTCCGTGGACGACTGCATCCGCTCAGGGCGCAAGGTGTTCGAACCCGGCGCCGGCGGCGAGCACAAGGTGTCCCGCGGCTTCGAGCCCACCGCCGTGCACAGCGCCCACCTGATTTTCGACAAGCGCCTGGACAAGGCCGTGCGGAGCTTCCTGCGCATGGAGCACGCGCGGCTGGCACCCGCCGTGGAAGAGGCGGAGCGCATCTGCGGCCTCAAACCATGGGCCTCCAACCCGGCCCCCGGGTCCACCGGAACCTGAAAACCTGAACGTCTGTCCGCCAGCCCACCGGCCAGTGGGCATCCAGGCTCGGTTCAAGTTGTGAAATCGGGGTGAACCTCTAGAGTCCGCCCCATGAAAGTCCCGGAGACAGAGGAAGACTTCATCCAGTGGTACGAAGACTGCTGGGCGGACCGCGACGAGGTGGAGTACCCGAAGCTGTTCGGCGCCATCCGCGAGGAGGTGGATCTCCTGGAGGGCACCGGCGTGCTGGAGGGGTGGCTGGAGAGCGAGCTGGCCCAGGGAACGGAGATGGATCCGAACTGGCTGCCCATGGGTGTACGCGTGGCGCCGCCCAGCCCGGAGCACCCGTACTGGACCTACGTGACCAGCGGCCTGTCCAACCCCTTCACGGTGGCCCCCGGCGAGGACCTGGCGGACGACGCCCGCAGCGGCCTGGGCTACGAGATGGTCATCCACACGCCCGAGGAGGAGCGCTGGCCGGTTCTGCGCCTCCTGGACATGATGGCCTACAACCTCGTGTGCGCGCGGCTGTTCGCCATGGGGCACCGCTACCCGGTGGACGGCACGCTCACCGGCGGTGAGACGAAGCTCGCGGGCTTCGTGTTCGTGAAGGACGCCAACCGCCCCAGCCACTTCACCCTGCCCAGCGGCCAGGTGGAGCTGCTCACGCTGGTGGGCGTGACGAAGAACGAGATGGCCTTCGCGCGCTCCAACGGCATGGACAGCCTGCTGAAGAAGCTGGCCGACCCCGCGAACCCCGCCACCGCGTACATCACGCGGCCGGAGCGCGACGAGGTGAAGCTGTAGTTCCCACTCTCTCTCTCTCGCCGCCCGCGCTAACCGGCGCGCGGCGGCGAGGACTCCACCAGCGAGTGCAAGAGGCCCGGCTCGAAGGGCTTCTCGATGCGCGGCAGCGGCACGGCCTGGAGGAAGGCGCGGGCGCGCTCCGTGAAGCTGCCGCCCGTCATGAACACGAAGCGCGACAGGAGCTCCGGCCGGCGCCGCGACAGCTCCGCGTGCACGTCCATGCCGGTGAGGTCCGCCATCATCAGGTCGCAGAAGACGCGGTCGAAGGCGTCATCCTGCTCCAGGAGCGCCAGCGCCTCCCGGCCGCTGTGCGCCACCACCACGTCATGCTGCCGGCCGAGGATGCGCCGGAGCACCGAGGTGAGCTGAGGCTCGTCGTCCACCACCAGCACGCGCTTGCGGCAGGGCCCCTCGTCCGCGCGCACCGCGGGGACGACCGGGTGGACGATGGGCTCCAGGACGGGCAGCCGCACCTGGAAGGTGCTGCCCAGGCCGGGGATGCTGGTGGCCGTCAGCTCGCCGTGCATGCTGCGCACGAGCCCCAGGCAGATGGACAGCCCCAGGCCGCTGCCCTCCCCCACGGGACGCGTGGTGAAGAACGGCTCGAAGGCGCGCTGGAGCACCTCCGGCGTCATGCCCAGGCCGGTGTCGGACACCTCCGCCAGCACCCACGCGCCCTCGCGGCGGGTGGTGAGCGTCACCCGGTGCCGGTCGAAGGCGCCGGGGGGGATGGCGTGCGCGGCGTTGATGAGCAGGTGGAGGAACACCTGCCCCAGGCGCGCCTCGTGCGCCAGCGCGGGCGGCACCTGGCCGAAGTGGCGCTCCACCTGGGCGCGGCTGCGCAGGTGGGTCATCGACATGGAGATGCCGAACTCCAGCGCCGCGTGCACGTCCACGGGCCCCAGGCGCAGCTCGTCCGCGCGGGCGAAGGTCTGTAGGTCGCGCACGATGACGCGAATGCGCTCCGCGCCCTCCTTCGCCTCGCGCAGCGCCTCCAGCGCCTCGCCCACCGCGTCCTGGAGCCCCGGGCGGCGGGCGAGCGGCGTGAGCTGCTCCACCGCGAACTGGAGATTGCCGGCGACGTAGGACAGGGGGTTGTTGATTTCGTGGCCCACGCCCGCGGCCAGCTGGCCCGCCATGGCCAGCTTCTCCGACTGCATCAGCCGCTCGCGCGCGGCCATCAGCTCGTGCGTGCGGCGCTGGGCCAGGGCCTCCGCCTCCAGGCGGCCGGAGTGCTCGCGGGCGAGCAGCGCGTCGCGCTCCGCCTGCACGCGCTTCTTGTCGGTGATGTCGCGCGCGTAGGTGGAGATGTTCCGGCCGCTGGACCAGGCGTGCACCTCGTGCCAGCGGTCCCTGCCGGTGCGCACCTCGAAGAGGCGGTAGCTCTCCTCGGAGGCCACCTCGCGCATGGTGCGCTCGAACGGGGTGCCGCACAGCTCCGGGCACGCCTCCCACAGCACGCGGCGGAAGAGCTCTTCCTGGGAGCGGTTGGTGAGCGCGGCGGCGTTGCGGTTCACGTAGGTGAGGCGCCAGTCCGTGTCCACGGTGAAGAAGGCGTCCGGCATGCTCTCCAGCACGTCGCGCACCCAGTCCAGCGTCTCGCGCAGCCCCTCCTCCACCCGCTGGGCGCTGGTGATGTCACGAAGGCGCAACAGCACCCCGTCCCGCAGCGGCACCGCCGTGCCCTGCAGCAGCACCTCCCCTTCGGCGAAGTGGTCCGCGTGCGGCCGGCCGGACTCCACCACCTGGCGCAGGAGGTCCATGCGGCCGGCGATGCCCCCCTTCGAGGACACCTCGCCCAGGCGCCGGCCCCGCAGGTACTCCGGCCCCCGGCCCAGCGCGCGCGCCGCGGCGGGGTTCGCCCACAGCCACTCGAAGTCCAGGATGGCCCCGCCCGGAGAGCGCACGGCGCGCAGCACCATGCACGCCTCGGGGTGTTCGCGCTCGGCCTCCTCCAACGCGGCCAGGAATGCATCCGGGAGCGGAAGGGCCACGGTCGTATCGGTCGCGGACATCCGGCTCCTCGCGGCCCAGGCACCGCCCAACCCCCGGGAAGCCCGCATGTCGCCACGAATCGCACGGCGGCTCAAGCCAGCCCCAGTCTTCGTATCTTTCTTAACCTTCTCGAATTACAGACGTGTGAGAGTGAAAGCCGGAAGGAAAGGAAAGACTCCCCTCCGGACCGGAACGTCGGCCACACTCGTGCCTGCCCATGCGCTCTACCCTCATCACGCACGTCTCGTTCGAACCGCTGCACCTGTCCCTGACGGAGCCCTTCGCCATCGCCACCGGCGCGCAGCTGGCGGCGGAGAACGTGCTCGTGCGCGTGACGCTCGCGGACGGCACCGTGGGGTTGGGCGAGGCGGCGCCCTTCACTGCGGTAAGCGGAGAGACGCAGGTCAGCACGCTCGCTTCCCTGGAGCCGGTGCGCGAGCTGCTCGTGGGCCGCGACGCCCAGGAGTGGCGGCCGGCGTCGGAGGCGCTGGGGGATGCGCTGGCGCTGGCGCCGGCCGCGCGGTGTGGCGTGGAGATCGCGCTCCTGGACGCGCTCACGCGGCACCACCGCATCCCCATGTACGCCTTCTTCGGCGGAGCGGGGACGTCGCTGGACATCGACATGACGGTCACCGCCGGAGACGTGACGCACGCGGTGGCGTCGACGCGGGCCATCCTGGGGCGGGGCATCGACACGGTGAAGGTGAAGGTCGGCGCGCTGGACCCGGACGCGGACGCGGCGCGGCTCGTGGCCATCCACCAGGAGGCCCCGAAGGCGCGGCTCATCGCGGACGCGAACGGGGGCTATGACGTGGCGGAGGCGCTGGCGTTCCTCAAGGAGCTGGAGCGCGCGGAGGTGCCGCTGTCGCTGTTCGAGCAGCCGGTGGCCGACGTCGCGGGGCTCGCGGAGGTGACGCAACGCTCGAGGGTCTCCGTGTGCGCGGACGAGTCGGCGCGCTCGGTGAAGGACGTGCTGCGGCTCATCCGTGAGAACGCGTGCCACGGCATCAACATCAAGACGATGAAGTGCGGGATGGTGGACGCGGTGACCATGTGGAGCCTCGCCCGGGCGGCGGGGCTGGAGCTGATGGTGGGTGGGATGGTGGAGAGCGTGCTCGCGATGACCGCGTCCGCGCACCTGGCGGCGGGGCTGGGCGGCTTCAGCTACGCGGACCTGGACACGCCGCTGTTCATCGCGAACCACCCGTTCCAGGGCGGCGGTCGGTACGAGGGCTCGCGGCTGACCCTGGACCCGGACGCGCTGGGGCACGGCGTCACGCTGCGCTGAGCCTTCAGCCCTTCACCTGGGAGGCGGCCACGTCCAGCGCCCGCTCCTTCTGCGGGTCGGCGCCGGCCGCGTACGGCAGCGCGTCCGGGACCTCCACGTCCACCGGGACGCCCACGCCCTCCAGCCGCTCGCCGTCCACGGTCACGTCCATGACGGCGAGGTAGAGCAGGTCCCCGTTGGCCAGCTTCTGCGGCCCGCCGGCCAGCACCGCGCCCGCGGTCCGCTCGCCCACGAGCGTCGCCAGCCGGTGGCGCTTCATCGCGAAGGCCACCAGCTCCTTGCCGCTGCGCGAGTTGCCGTTGACGAGCAGCACCACCGGCTTGCGCCAGGACAGCGCGTAGGGACGCGTCTTGCCATCGCGGCCGGTGTTGAGGAGGAGGGACACCTGGGGGTTGAAGAGGTTGATGAAGGCCGGGCTGCATCCGCCCCAGCCGTCGCGGAAGTCGATGACGAGCGCGTCCGCGTCCGCGAAGGTGTCCTGGAGCGCCTCCTCCAGGGCTCGCTGGTACTCCTCGCCCGCGCACGCGTAGACGTGCTGGTAGGCGACGCGGCGGCCCTGGCGCTCCACGACCTGCCCACTGGCCTTCTGGACCGCGAGCCATTCCTTGCGCGGGTTCAGGCGACGGGGCGTGACGGTGAGCGACAGGGGCGCGGCGCCCTTCACGCGCTCCACGGTGAGGCGCGTGGCCTTGCCCGCGCGGTTCGTGAAGGCGTGCCAGGGATGGAAGGGCTTGCCCTCCACGGTGACCAGCCGGTCCCCGCGCAGCAGCCTCGCCTTCGCGCCGGGGCCGTCCGCGAAGACGTGGCGGACGAAGAAGCCGTCCGGAGTCTCCCGCACGTCCACGCCGATGCCGGTGGCCTCCACGTTCTCCTTCTTGAGGAAGACCTCGAAGATGGAGGTCACCTCCGCGTGGCCGGGGCTCTCCTTCGGGTAGTAGGCCGTGTGGGAGGTCTTCAGCTCCGCGAGCGCCGCGTTCGTGCGCCGGGTGAAGTCCTCCACGTCCTTCGCGTCGGCGGCGTAGCCCTGGTGCGCGTCGGCCCAGGCGGCGCCCTTCGCCGCGTCGACGTAGCGGGTGCGCACGAGGTTGACGATTTCATCGCCGCGCTTCGTGAAGGGGGACGTGGCGGCCTGGGCACTCGCCACGACGAGCAGCCCCGCCACCCACCACCGCGTCGTCAGAACCGTCATTGCGTGCCCCTCCCAGGAGGACTTCACGATTCTTCACAGGGGCGCGCCCCAGAGGGAAGGAAAGGCGTCCTGGCGCCGCGCGGTGTGGCGAACGCGGCGGGCGCGGTTAGGGATGAGGGGCTCATGTTGGATGCGCCCTCGTCATCGCCCAGGCTCGCGCTCGTGTCGGAGGACCCCCTGGCCCGGGGTGCGCTCGCACGGGCGCTGAGCGACCAGGCGGAGGCCTGGACGGTGGTGGCGGCGGGCACGCAGGAGGAGCTGGAGGCGGCGCGGGGCGGGCCGCCCGACGTCGTGCTCTGGGACACGGGCCTGCGGCTGGAGGAAGGCGCGGCGCCGGACCTGGGCGCGCCGGTGCTGGCGCTGGTGGCGGACGAGGCAGCGGGAGAGCTGGCGCTGGGCGCGGGCGCGCGGGGCCTGCTGTTCCGCGACGTGGCGCCGGGGATGCTGGGCGCCGCGCTGCACGCGGTCGCGCGAGGCCTCACGGTGTTCGAGCCGGGCCTGTCCCAGGTGCGCGCCGCGCCCAGGAGCACGGCGCCCACGGGAGCCCCAGGCCCGGACACGCTGACGCCGCGCGAGCGCGAGGTGCTGGGGCTGCTGGCGGAGGGCCTGTCGAACAAGGCCATCGCGGACCGGCTGGACATCAGCGAGCACACCGCCAAGTTCCACGTGAACGCGGTGCTGGCCAAGCTGGGCGTGCAGCGCCGCACGGAGGCGGTGGTGCGCGCGGCGCGGATGGGACTGGTGACGCTCTAAGCGCTCAGCGCACGACGAAGGTCTCCAGGAGGTGCCCTTCGTCGTCCAGGTTCGCCTCCAGCCACTCGCGCTGGAGCGAGGGAAGGGGCCACAGCTCGACCCGGAAGTTGAAGGACGCCACGCTCGCCTCCAGGTTTCGTTGGGCCGCTGCCGCCGCCAACGCGCGCCCGGCTTCGTCTCCCTTCAGCAGGGCGCCCTGCTCCATCAACTTGTGGCCCATCATGCCCTCGAAGGTGGTGTTCCCTTCGGCGATGCGCCCGCCCAGCTTCCACACCGCGACGCCCAGCCGAAGCCGCTCCTCGGGCGTCAGCCCCTCCTTCGTCACCTCCAGCCGCCGCAGCAACTCCATGGGAGCACCCAGCAGCCGCGTCCCCATGGCCGCCCAGTAGAAGCTCCAATCCGGATAGCGGACGCCCAGGGACTCCATCCGCCACTGGGCCGCATCGCCCAGTTGGGCCATGCGGGTCTCACGGTAGCGGGGAAGCTCCGCGATCCGCTCCAGTTCCGGCAGCTCCTCCCGCGTGAACGGTGCATCGCCAGAGGTCCCGCCCACCAGCAACAACAACGGCAGGTCCGAGTGCGGCGACCGGGCGGCCAGCGACGCCATCTCCTTCCGCAGCAGGTCCCGCCCCCGCTTGCGTGCCGCTACCACCGCATGGGGGCCGGTGGCCCGGTGGAAGAACTCGAACGCGGCGAGCCTCAGGACCGGATCCCTCAATCCGGAGACATGGTCCATCAACCACTGCTCCTGCGCCGCGGAGGGATTTCCCGCCAACGCGGCGATGAACCGGTCCTCGACGTCCTCGGTCCGCGCCCAGACGATGGCGACGGTGTCCTGCATCGGGTGGAGGAGCTCCATCCGGTCGTTGTGGTGGAGACTGGGGCGTCCCGCGACGAACCACGCCTGCCGCATGGCATCCAGCCAGCTTCCCTGGGGCTGAAGTCTGCGCTGGTCGATGAAGGCCGCGAGCACGCGCGGCTCCGGATCCTTGGGCGCCAGCTCACGCAAGCGCGCCACCACCCGGGCCGCCGCGGCCAGCTTTCCCTCCTCCAGCAACAGACACGCCCGGACGATCCACGCCGACCGGTACAGCGGCGCTTCCTCCAGGACTCCGTCGAGCTCCGCGTGTGCCAGGTCCGGCTTCTTTGCCCAGGCGTGGTCCACCGCCCGCTGGAGCCGCATGTCGGTGGACTCACGCTGGGGAGCGGAGGACGTCGGCACGGACGAGCAGGCACAGAGCCACCCGCCCAGGAACAGCGACGCCAGGAATCGCCAGGGAGTCCGCTTCATCCCGTCATCGTAGCGGGTCTCCAGGCAGGCTCCGGCGGATGCTTGCCCGGTGATGGGTGCTCAGGGCGCGACGAGGTTGCTCAAGAAGGCCCACTCGTCCTGGACCAGGGCCTTTGCCCACTCGCGCTGGAGCGTGGGCAGGGGCCAGTTCTCAATCTGCACCTGCCGGGAGGATTGAATGACCGAACGAATCGACTCATAGCCCTCGGCCACCTGGGCACTCATCTCCTCGTTTCCGACCAGGACCGCGCCCTGCTCCATCATGCGCAATCCCACGCTGCGCTCCACCAACGTGTTCCCCGCCTGGATGCGCGCTCCCAACGTGAGCAACGCCTTCCCCAGCCGGTCCTGGTCATCCGGGGCGAGCCGGTCCTTCGTCGCCGCGGCCCGTTTCGTGAGCACCGAGGCGGGGTCCAGGACCAGGTTCGCGACCGCCACCATGAAGGCCTTGTCGAAGCGCGACGAAGCGCCCGCGGCCTCCAGGCGCCGCTCCGCATCCACATACCTCTGGGACAGCGGGGCGTCCCGGTAGTGCTTCAAGCTGGCGATGCGATCCAGCGCCACGATGTCTTCGTGGGTGAGCGGCGTCTCTTCCGAGGCATCCGCCATCAACAGGAGCAGCGGGATGCGGGACTCGTTCGTCCCAGCGCCGTGCGCCTGGAGCTTGAGCCGTACTGTCTCGCGCGCTTGCCGCCGCAGGTCCGCGGGCAGGCCGTTGGCGCCACTGAAATACTCGTGGGCGGAGAGCAGCAGGTGCGGGTCCTCGAGTTCGGAGAGATGCTCCACGAGCCACCGCTGCTGGACCTCCGAGGCCTTGTGGTCCGCCAGAACGGCGACGAGGCGCGACTCCACGGACCCGGTCCGCTTCCACACGTCGGAGACGGCATTCTTCGCATCCATGGCGACCTCCGGATACCGGCTGGTGTCCCGGAGGGAGGGGCGGCCCGCGCTCTTCCACGCTTCGATCAACGCCTCGGTCCACCCGGGCCTGGGCGTCCGGCGCCGCTGCTCGACGAGCGCCATGAGCATGATGGCATCCGCTTTGTCGGGAGCCATCTCACGGAGGCGGATCGCGGTCCGGGCCGCTTCATCCTCGGCCCCCTGCTCCAACTGCAGACAGGTCTGGACCATCAGCGCTCCGGGATGCTGGGGCGCCTCCTTCAGGATGGCGGCGAGCTCCGTCTGGGCCTGGGCCCGCTGCCCCTCCCAGACCTGGTTCGCGGCCACATGGACCCGAGCGTCGATCCGCTTCCGGTTGGCCTCCTGTTCCTCCGCTGAACGCTGGCAGGCCACGCTGGTGAGAAGCAGGCCCAGGGTCAGCAGGTATCCACGATGGAACATGCCCACAGCCTACGCCTGTCCATCGCCGACGCGGAGCTCGCGCAGGTGTTCGACCACCCAGAGGAACACCGGCTCGACGTCCTTGAACTGGTTGTTGGAGATGGCCATCACCAGCGCCTCCGCTTCATCAACCGTGGCGTCCACCTCCAGGCCCATGCACGCCAGGGCCTCGCACATGGCGAGCCAGGAGATGCGCTTGTTCCCATCCACGAAGACCTGCTTCGTCGCGATGTAGAAGAGCAGGTAGACGGCGTACATCAGTCCCGGGACCGCTTCCGGCGGAGCGCCGTACTCCTCCGCGGTCCAGGCCGCGCCCAGGGTCGCACCAGGGCCCAGCGCATCGCGGACCCCCACCCTGCCTCCGTGCGCGGCGATGCCCTTGGCCTGCAACTCCTGGAGCCGGGCCAGGCCGCAGAACCGGTCATACGGCTGCGCGTCACTCATTGGGCCAGCCTCCGCAGCAGCTCATTCCACTTCCGCAGGGCATGCGCATCACGCGCCTCCGCGGGAGGAACCGGCACGTCGACGCCCTTCTCGCGGATCCAGATGAGCCGGGGGCTGGGGCCCATGACGACCATCGCGGAGACTTCTCGCAGGTGGGAAGCCTGCTCCACCTGCGCCGCCGTGGCGGTCACCTTGAGAATCCCGCCCTCCCGCTGGGCAAGCTGGATCGTCGGCGTGTTCGACACGCCAGGATCGATCCCTTCGATAGTGCCGTGAATCACTTCCAGGTGAGGCAGCATCCCGGGTCCCCCTTCTCGAACGCGTCCGCGTAGCATGCCGCATGGAGCCTGGTCACCCCCCAGGGAGGGAGCCTGTGCCTTCCGAGCACCTCGGCGGCCATCCGCGCTGCTACACTCCCGCTCCTCCATGGCCAACCAGGATTGGGTCTCGCGCCTGCTCACCGGGCGTGCGTCGGCGGACAAGGGCCTCAGCGTCCACCTCTCCGAGCGCGACGGCGGCAGCCTCCACGACAAGATGCGGCAGGCGTATTGGTGGATCACCAACAACGCCGTCATCTGCCCCTACTACGACATCGAGTTCGGCGGCACCGCCGCGCTCAAGAACACCGCCGGGGACGAGGTCCACCTCCCGGAGGACATGAGCTACAGCTCCTTCGTCCTCATCCCGCTGCTCACCCTCTTCACCTGCCGCCGCGCCCTGCTCGTGGGCGGACCGGGCCGAGGCAAGACGACCTCCGCCATCCTCATGGCCCTGCTCTCCGGCATGGGCCGCGAGGACGTCCACCGGGGCATCCAGCGCGGCCACCCGCAGCTGTCCATCGCGGACCTGCTCGGCGCGCCCCTGCCCTCCGACATGCTCAAGGCGGAGGACCTGTCCGCGGTGAAGGTCAGCTGGCGCAAGTGGATTGGCCAGCGCGTGAAGATCGTCGACGAGTACAACCGCATCCCCACCAAGACCCAGTCCGCCCTGCTGTCGCTCCTGGGCGAGGGCTACGCGGAGATGATGGACCAGTACGTCTACACCGGCCGCTCGTCCTGGTTCCTCACCGCCAACGACGACCAGGGCGGCGGCACGTTCCAGGTCATCGAAGCGCTCAAGGACCGCCTGGACGTCGTCGTGCGCGCCGTGCCCTTCAACTCCGGCTTCGTGGACACGCTGCTCCAGCGCATCGAGTCCGACAAGTCCCCGGAGGAGCTGCTGCCGAAGGACATCGTCTTCACGCCCGGCGAGCTGGAGAAGGCCTACAACGCCATCCTCGCCGTGGAGGTGCCCAAGGGCGTGCTGGAGCGCGTGGCCTTCTTCCTGGGCCAGCTGGACTTCTGCCGCATGGCGTCCCCGCGCTTCGAGTTCAAGCACAAGGACACGCTGAAGCTCGCCGGACAGACCGTGTCCGCCGTGTGCAACGAGCAGTGCCCCCTGGACAAGAAGGTGCACCTCTGCACGCAGACGGAGAACGGCACCAGCGTGCGCGCGTACCAGACCATCCTCCACTTCGCGAAGGCGCTCGCGTTCTTCCGGGGCCACCGCGTGACGGAGCTGGAGGACTTCCGGCAGATCATCCCCTGGGTGCTGCACGAGAAGCTCACCCCCAACGCGCGCAGCCCCTTCTTCGAGGTGAAGGGCAACAAGCTGCTGCTCCAGGACCGCGTGGCGTGGATCCGCAACATGTTCGACATGGCCATGGCCCGCTACGGCACGCACGCGCCCGTGCGCCAGAAGGTCGCCGCCCTGCGCGCGGAGCTGGACCTGGGCCTGTCCGGCGTGGACCTGCGCACCACGGAGAAGCGCCTGTCCGCCGTCACCGTGCTGATGAACGACCTGATGACCCGCCAGGAGTTGTCCGGTCCGGTGTACGAGGACCTCATCCACTTGAAGTCCCTCTACAGCCGCTACCGCAACTACGCGACGTGGCTGAAGGAGAACCCGGGCGGTCAGGGGAAACAGCCATGAGCGAGTTCGTCGACGACCTGGAGAAGGAGGCCCGCGGCCGGTTCGTGCGCTGGGACCGCGCGCTGTGGGACGAGTTCCTCAAAGGCCCGGGGGTCCGCATGGGCCGGGCGCTCACGAGCGGTGACGCCGCGGCGGGAGAGGAGACCCTGCGCGACTACCTGCGGCTGGGCGCCGAGGGCATCGGCCTGGGCTACCTGTATCCGGTGTCCGCCGGCAGGGAGAACTTCTTCACGCTCGCGTGGACGGACCTGCTGCCGCGCCTGCTGCCGGACCTGCGCCGGGAGGAGCAGGCCCCGGCGCTCGCGCGCATGTGGAACCTCGGTGAGAACCTGGAGTCCGCGCCGCCGTGGGTGCAGCGGCTGTTCTGCCGCCTGGGCTCGAGCCTGTCCTCGCTGGAGGGCCTGGAGAGCCACCTGCACACCATCGCCAACGAGGCCATGGAGCCGCCCACCCAGACGCTGGGCGACACGTCCACCGCGCAGTGGGTGGACCTGTCCCAGGAGGACGCGCGCTTCATGCCCGGGGAGATGCACTTCCTGGCGCCCGCCGTCGTCTGCGTGCACGACCGTCACCGCGCCACCGCCGCCGGTGGACGTGACGCCGCCACGCAGGGCGTGTGGCTGGTGAAGAAGCCCGTGCTCCTGGGGCCCATGGGCTGCAACGAGCGGCTGGAGCCCGCGACGGGCAAGCCCTCCAAGGCGCTCACCTCGCTGGCACAGCGCGACCCTCGCGCGGGGGACTGGTACAGCACCCACCACAACGAATGGCGCGCGGTGGCCACGATGCACACGTCCCAGTGGCTGGCGGTCATCCTGCCGGCATGAGCGCGGGCGCGGCCTTCACCCCGGAGGAGGTGGAGCGGTGCTGGCGCGACGCGCTGGCGCTGTGGGACGTGCACGTGCAGTTGAGCCCGCCCGAGCCGCACCAGCCCTTCCGGCCCGGTGAGGCCGCGCCGGACGAACCGCTCGCGTACATCGACCTGGTGCGCCGGCAGGTGTTCGTCCACTTCGACCTGCTGGCCCGCATGGGCGCGCGCGACAGCCTCACCGCCGTGCTGGCCCATGAAATCGGCCACCACGTGCGCTTCCCGCACACGCTGGGATGGGACGCGGAGCTGCGCGTGCTGGAGCAGCGCCTCATCCCGGGCCTGCGCCAGTCCCTCACCAACCTGTTCTTCGACCTCCAGGTGAACGAGTTCGTGGGGCGCACCCACGCCGAAGCGCTGTGCCAGGTGTACCGGGGCTTCCTGCGCACGCCGGACGGGCGCAAGAAGAACAAGAAGAAGAAGGACGGCGACACGGGCACGAGCGGGCCGTCCCCGCTGTTCTGCTTCTACCTGGCCATCTACGAAGAGCTGTGGCGCCGCGAGCCCGGACACCTGGTGCCCGAGGCCCTGCTGCCGAAGCTGGAGGAGGCCTACCCGGGCTTCCGCGCGCAGGCGCGCATGTTCGTGCAGACGTTCTACGCGCTGCACGACCCGCGCCTGCAATTCCTCTACTTCTGCGCCGCGTTCATCCGCTTCATCGACCTGCCCTCCGAAGTGGGCTTCTGCATCCCGTTGGCCGGCGACCTGGGCGCTCCGGACGAAGGCGACCTGGACGCGGCGGTGCAGGCCGGAGGCCGGTGGCAGGACGCGCTGGACGAGGCGCGCGCCAACGGCTGGCTGGACGACTCGCACGACACGAAGGAGTCGGATCCGCTGGAGACCATCCGCCGCGCGACCGCGCACCGCCCCGGCGACGATGGCGGCAGGCTGCGGCGGGCGCTGGTGGGCCGGTACTACCGGCGGCTCGTGGACCCGTACATCCTCAAGCTGCCCAGTTCGCCCTCGAAGCCGGAGCCCTACCTGCGCACGATTCCGGAGGCGTGGGAGTACGGCGACGACCCGACCACCATCGACTGGACGCTCACGGTGATTGCGCAGGGTCACCTGGCCGCCGTGAACCCGCTGCGCCGCGAGCTGGAGGCGGACCTGCCGCCCCCGTCGGACCTGGGCGTGCCCGCGCTGGAAATCTACCTGGACACCAGCGGCTCCATGCCCAACCCGCAGCAGGACCTCAACGCGATGACGCTGGCCGCGCAGGTGCTGTCCGCCTCCGCGCTGCGCAAGGGCGCCACGGTGCGCGGCATCATCTACTCCGCGGACAACCCCGTCGTGTCCCCGTGGATGTACGACGAGGAGACCGCGCGCGACTTCTTCCTGCACTACATCGGCGGGGGGACGTGGTTCCCCGTTGAAGTCATGGAGCAGCTGTCCGGGGAGCGGCCGGACGCGCTGCGCGTCGTCATCTCCGACAGCGACTTCCTCTACAACATGCGGCAGGAGGGCGCGCTGCCGCGGTTTGTCCGAGGGATGAACCGGTCGCGCCGGGTGGTGGCCTTCCTCGCGCTGCCGGACGACGCGTCCGCGCGGCAGGTGCTGGCGCCGGTGCTGGGCAGCCCACGCTTCCGGCTGGCGACCGTGCAATGGATGTCTGACTTTGGCCGTGCCGCCGCGGCGCTGGCCGATGCCCTGTTGGAGAAATGATGGCGGTCTCGATTCCCCTCCTCCGTGAGCAGCTGGCGGCCATGCCCATCCTGTCGCCGTATCCGCACGACCTGGCGGTGGCCATCGTCTGCGACACCTTCCGCATGGCCAGCCAGCGCCCCCCGTCCCAGGCCGAGTGGGCGAAGCTGGAGCAGCGCGTGAAGAACCCGCTGTTCCGCGAACAGGTGGGCATGCTCGCGCACGTGCTGTTGGTGTCCGACCTGCGCAAGAAGACGGTGCTCTACCTCACGCCGGACCGCACCCCGCAGGCGCGGCTCCAGCAGTTCTTCGAGGAGGTGCACCCGCTCACCGCGGAGATGATCCGCTCCAACGTCTTCCGCCAGGAGGAGTTCCTGCGCAAATGGGTGGCGGCCATGGGCGCGGACATCGAAGGCGAGACGGAGGCCGAGTCCAAGCGCCGCCTCAAGGACCTGGACTACCGGCAGGCCGTGACGGACCTGCGCAAGGTGGAGGAGGCGCGCAAGAAGGAGGCGGACCGGCGCCAGGAGATGCTCCAGGAGGCCCAGCGCAAGGAAGCCGAGGCCCGGGGCTGGCGCGAGTGACGCTCGGGGTCGCGCCCAGGGCCCGCATCCGCCGCGACAGCCACACGCAGCGCCCGCACCTGCCGTGGGCGCTGGACGTGGCGGCGGGCCTGGCGCGAGGCACGGCCACGGTGGACGAGGCCGCCGCCCGCGCTGAGCTGGAAGCGCGCCTGCCGGCTTTGCGTGACGCGCTCCTGGGCTCGCCCTACTACGTGCGCGTGCTGCGCGAGTCGGGCCTGCACCCGGGCGACCTGCGGCGCCTGGAGGACCTGCGGCACTTCCCCGCGCTGGACCGCGCCACGCTCGCGCGCCACTGGGAGGACGTGCCCACGCTGCCCGCCGCGTCCGACGAGTGCGTGGTGGTGAGGAGCTCCGGCACCACGGGCGACCCGGTGAACGTGCTGCGCGACCGGCGCGACTGCCTGCTCATGTGGGCCGTGCTGCGCTTCTTCACCGAGCGCACCCGCACCGTGCCCCCGCCGCGTCCGCGCGTGGTGCTGCTGGATGCGCTGCCGGGCGGGCTGGAGTACTCGGTGCGCCTGCCGCTGTTCCACGACGGCGCCCTGCACCGCGTCTCCGTGCTGCGCGACGACGCGGTGGCGCGCCTGCGACGGGTGAAGGCCTCCGTCGTCTTCTCCGACCCGGAGGGGTTGCGCTGGCTGCTCGCGCATCCGGAGGTGCCGTCTCCCCGGCTGGTGCTCACCTCCGCGCAGCACCTGCCGCACGCGCTGCGCGACGCCTGGAAGCAGGAGCGCGGCGTGCCGGTCCTCAACTACTACGCCGCCACGGAGACGGGGCCGCTCGCGTGGGAGTGCCTGGAGGACGCGAACCGGGGCCGCTTCCACGTGCTCACGCCGGACGTCTGGCTGGAGCCGGACGGGGACGAAGTCGTGGTGACGCGGCTGCGCCCCAGCGTGCTGCCGCTGCTGCGCTATCGGCCCGGGGACACGGGCACCGTGCGGCGCGACGCCTGCGCCTGCGGCTTCCACGGCTGGACGCTGACGGGCTTCGGCGGACGCGGGGCCTGCGCGTTCCGCACGCCTTCCGGTCGCGCGGTGGATGCGTGGTCGCTGGCGTGGGTGTTCAAGCACCACCCGCTGCGCGCGTTCCGGCTGACGCAGGTGGCGCTGGAGCGCTTCACGCTGGAGCTTTCAGGCGCGCCCGAGGACAGCGTGGCGGCGCTGTGCGAGCGGCTCACCGCGGCGCTGCGCAACCTGGGCTGGACAGCTCCGGCGGTGGAGGCGCGCGGAGCGGAAGGACTGGCACCGGCCGCCAAGCCGCTCCCCTTCCGTTGCGAGCTGCCGCTCCCTGGATGAGCCAGTCCTTCGCCTGGTCGTTTGCCCTGGATTCCCGCGCCTCGCGTGAAGATTCTCCCAGGGAGGTGCACCCGCACGGAGGACACATGGAGACTCGGAAGCTGGGCAGGCTGGGCCTCACCGTTTCGGCGCTGGGCCTGGGCTGCATGGGCATGTCGGACTTCTACGCGGGCCGGGACGACGCGGAGTCGGAGGCCACGCTGCTCCACGCGCTGGACCGGGGCATCACCTTCTTCGACACGGCGGACGCCTACGGCCCTGGCCGCAACGAGGAGCTGGTGGGCCGCGTGCTGGGCCCCCACCGCCAGAAGTTCATCCTGGCCACGAAGTTCGGCCTGGTGCGTGACCCGGCGAATCCCCAGTCGCGCGGCGTCAACGGCCAGCCGGAGTACGTGAAGCAGGCGTGCGACGCGAGCCTGAAGCGGCTGGGAATGGACGTCATCGACCTTTACTACCTGCACCGGGTGGACCCGAAGACGCCCATCGAGGACACGGTGGGCGCGATGGCGGAGCTGGTGAAGGCCGGCAAGGTGCGCTTCCTGGGGCTGTCGGAGGTGAACTCGGAGACGCTGCGCCGCGCGTGCGCCGTGCATCCCATCACCGCGCTCCAGTCGGAGTACTCGCTGTGGAGCCGGGACCCGGAGGACGGCGTGCTCCAGACGTGCCGCGAGCTGGGCGTGGGCTTCGTCCCCTACAGCCCGCTGGGCCGCGGCTTCCTCACCGGCCAGTTCAAGCGCTTCGAGGACCTGCCGGAGGACGACTACCGCCGCCACTCGCCCCGCTTCCAGGGGGAGAACTTCCAGCGCAACCTCAAGCTGGTGGAGCACATCGACCGGCTCGCGGGACAGAAGCAGTGCACGCCCGCGCAGCTGGCGCTCGCCTGGGTGCTGTCGCGTGGGCAGGACGTGGTCCCCATCCCCGGCACCAAGCGCCGCAAGTACCTGGACGACAACCTGGGCGCCCTGGACGTGAAGCTGACGAAGGAGGACCTGGCGGCCATCGAGTCCATCGCGCCGCCGGGCGTGGCCGCGGGCGAGCGCTACCCCACCGCCATGCAGGGGTTCCTCCAGACCGACGCACGGAAGGAGACCCGCTGACGGCCGGCCCCAGGCCCGTCCGCCCGCGCATCCATGACCGCGCCCGCTCCGTCCCGCCCGCCGCATCCGCCGGTGCCTCCCTGCTCCCCGTCTCCGCGCGCGCCGGAGTCGTTCCACAAGGAAGAGGGCTCCGCGCTGCTGCGGTATGGGCTGGCGGTGGTGAGCGTCGTGGTGGCCTTCGCCGTGCAACGGGTGCTGTGGCCCATCACGGCCAGCACGCCGTACCTGGCCTTCTTCGCCGCCGTCGTGTTCTCCAGCTGGCGGGGAGGCTGGGGGCCGGGGCTGGTGTCCACCGGGCTCTCGCTGCTCATGGTGCAGTACTTCTTCCTGCACCCCCTGGGTGAGTGGCGGCTGGAGCCCGAAAACATCGTCGCGCTGCTCTTCTTCCTCGCGCTCTCGCTGTTCGCGACGACGCTGAACGTGCGCCTGCGCCGGGCCAACGCGGAGCGCGCGGACCTGCTGGAGCGCGAGCGCGCCGCCCGCGCCGCCGCCGAGTACGAGCGCGCACGCCTGCACGAGCTGTTCATGCACGCGCCCGCGCACCTGGTCATCTTCCGCGGCCCCCAGCACGTCTTCGAGCTGTCCAACCCCCTCAACTCCGTGATGCTGGGCAACCCTCCTCAGCTGCTGGGCCTGCCCGCGCGCGAGGTGGGGCCGAAGGAGGAAGCCGAGCGCGTGGCGCGCATCCTCGACCACGTCTACGCGACGGGCGAGCCCTTCGAGGGCCGGGAGGTGTCCCTCAAGCTGCCCCAGCCGGATGGCACCCTCCGGGAGTACATCTTCGACGTCACGTACACGCCCACGCACGACACGCACGGGCAGGTGGACGGCATCGCGGGCTTCGGCTTCGACGTGACGGACGTGGTGCGCGCCCGCTCCCGGGCGGAGCGGCTGGCGCGCGAGCTGTCGCACAACGAGGAGCACCTGCGGCTGCTGGCGGGGGCCAGCTCCTTCCTGGCCACGTCACTGGACGACAAGGCCACGCTGCGCAACGTGGTGCGCCTGGCGGTCCCCACGCTGGCGGACTGGTGCGTCATCGACAGCGCGAAGGAGGATGGCACCTTCCAGCGCATGGAGGTGGAGCACGCGACCACGGAGCCGGAGTCGCTCGCGGAGTCGCTGCGCTCCCGCTCGGCGTACGTGATGCGCATCCCTGGCCTGGCCGGCCCCGGGTCGCCCCAGCACGGGCAGCCCCTCCTCGTCGAGGACTTCACCGACGACCTCCTCCCACACTTCACGGATGACCTGGAACGCCTCGCGCTGCTGAAGGAGCTGCGCGTCCGCTCGCTGGTGGTGGTGCCGCTGGTGACCGGGGAGCGTTCGTTGGGGCTGCTCAGCTTCATCACCACGCACCGCTCCGGGCGGCGCTACACGAAGGCGGACCTGCCCTTCCTCCAGGAGCTGGCCAACCGCGCCGCGCTCTCCATGGAGAACGCGAGGCTGTACCGCGAGGCGCGTGAAGCGGTGCGCCTGCGCGACGAGTTCCTCTCCATCGCGAGCCACGAGCTGAAGACGCCGCTCACGCCGCTCAACCTCAAGCTCCAGGCGCTGCGGCGCGAGCTGGACCGCCACCCGGGCCCGGTGCCGCGCGAGGTGGTGGAGCGCTACCTGGACGTGGGCTCGCGGCAGCTGAAGAAGCTGGCGGAGCTGGTGAACGACCTGCTGGATGTGTCGCGCATCGCGGCCGGACGGTTGTCGATGGAGTGCGTGCCCATGGACCTGGCGGAGCTGGTGCGCGACGTGGTCGCCGCCTACGAGGGCCCCGCCGCGCGCTCCGGCTCCGTGCTCCAGTTGGAGTGCATGGACTCCGTGACGATGGGCGTGTGGGACCGGCCGCGTCTGGAGCAGGTGGTGGTGAACCTGGTGGACAACGCCATCAAGTACGGCCAGGGGCGGCCCATCCAGATCCGGCTGGAGACGCGCGACGGCAAGGCGGCGCTGACGGTGCGGGACCAGGGCATCGGCATCTCGGAGGAGTCCCTGCCGCGCCTCTTCGGCCGCTTCGAGCGGGCCGTGAGTGACCGGCACTACGGCGGCCTGGGCCTGGGCCTCTACATCACCCGCACGCTGGTGGAGGCAATGGGCGGCACGGTGCGCGTGGAGAGCCGCCTGGGCCAGGGCTCCGTCTTCACGGTGGAGCTGCCGCTGACCGCGGCGCCGGCGGGCGTGGGAGCTCCGGCGCCCTGATCAGGAAGCGGCGCGGGCGCGCGGCAGCTGCGCGTGGGGTTCCCAGGGGCCGCTGGAGCCCAGGCAATGGCGGCAGGTGGCGAGCGGCGTGTCCCGCTCCAGGTAGCCCAACAGGCGCGTGAGCAGGTCCGGGTCGTCGAGCGGCACGCCGTCGTGTTCGACGAGCGCGGGCAGGTGCGGATGCTCCGCGGCGAAGACGGTGGCGACGTGGGGCGGGCGGGTGCAGGTGTAGAAGCGGCCCTGGTGGACCAGGTGGCAGCGCTGCTTGAGCCAGCACTTGTCGAAGACGTCCTGGATCTCCGCGTCGGACGTGAGGGGCGCGTCCGGGGTGATGCGCTGGAAGCGGTCGATGGCCTTCACCGTGAGGTGGACGCCGTGCCGGTCGCAGCGCTCGGTGATGCGGGTGATGGAGCGTTCGGGCAGGGGCGCGGACGTGTAGAACGACAGCGTCATCCGGTCGAGCCGTTCGTACACGGCGTCGGGAGCGCTCTGGGCGAGGAAGCCGTTGGTGGTGACGGACACCTGTCCGGTGAGCCCGGAGGCGCGCACCACGTCCAGCACGGCGGGCAGGTCCGGATGGAGGAAGGGCTCACCGCCGGTGAGCTTGAAGACGTTGGGCTTGAGCACGCGCGAGAGCCGGCGCAGGTCCTCGGCCAGGGCCTGGGGGGACACGGCCCACGCGGGCAGGTGCGGCGACAGCGGGCAACACTGTGCACAGCGCAGGTTGCAGTGCGTGGTGACGTGCGCCTCCAGGGACCAGGTGAGGACGCGGCTGTCGTGAAGCTCGTAGCGCACGGCGCGGGAGTCTAACCGACACACCCACCGCCCTGGGGGCCCGTATCCCTCCACGAAGCCCGAGGGTTACAGGTGCGCCCATGGCGCCGCCCGAGCAATTCGAGTCCTCGAAGCTCCGCACCCTCGACGTCCTCATCCGTGAGGGTTTCGACCGGGCCTCCCTGGAGAAGAGCGTGGCCGCGCTGGTCGGGACGGAGCGGTGGATCATCCGTCCTGTGCCGTTCGACCCCACCGGCCGCTCGTTCGACCTCCTCCCTCCCGGCACCGTCGAGCCGGAACAAGCGTGGGAGCTGGCGCGCCGCCTCCAGGCGGACCCGAACGTGGAGGATGCGGATCCGGCTTTCGAGGCGGTCTACGCGGAGCACACCTCCGTCACGGACACGGCGCCCACGCTCCTCAAGGCGCAGAGCGCGGAGCCTGGGCCTGAGACGTTCAACGAGCACGATTGCGACTGGAGCGTGCGCTTCGTGAAGGCGGACGAGGCGTGGAAGCTGCCCGGCGGCGCGAGCCAGGGCGAGGGCATCCTCATCGGACATCCGGACAGCGGCTACCTGCCCCACCCCGAGCTGGGGCCGAACTTCACGCCGCGCTTGGGCTGGGACTTCATCGACGATGACCCCACGACGGAGAACCCAGGTGGAGGCCACGGACTGGGCACCGCGAGCGTCATGGCGAGCCCGTACAACGGCCCGAGCGTGGACGGACCGAAGCTGTTCGTGGATGGAATCGCGCCGAAGGCCGAGGTCGTCCCGCTGCGCGTCGCGAAGCCCACGCTCTTCGTCCCCTCACCGGTGCTGTTCAACGTGGGCGTCGACCGGCTGCGCGACTCCATCGGGTTCGCCATCCAGCGGCGGGTCCATGTCATCAGCATCAGCCTCGGGTGGCTGCCCAATGCAGGATTGCACCGGATCATCCAGCAGGCGGTGCGCGAGAACATCATCGTCATCGCCGCCGCGGGCAACTACACGGGGCCCGTCGTTGTCTGGCCGGGCGCGTATGACGAAGTCGTCGCGATGGCCGCGTGCAACGCGAGCGCACAGCCCTGGGCCTTCTCCGCCTGGGGCAAGGCCGTTGATGCCACCGGTCCGGGCGAGGACGTCTGGGTGGCGCAGCCCGGCGACAAGGTCGGGCAGAGCAGCGGCACCTCGTATGCGACCGCGACTGTCGCGGGGATCGCCGCGCTCTGGCTGGCGCACCATGGCCGGGACAACCTGCTCGCGAAGTACCAGGGGGGACCGACGCTGGCGCAGGTCTTCCGCCATGTGCTCCGCGCCACCTGTGACAGCTGGCCCCAGAGCCAGCTCGCGTGGGGCGCCGGGCTCGTCAACGCGAAGGCGTGCCTCGAAGCCCCGCTCCCGGACGTGACGGCGCTGGAGTCGTTCACCACGAGGGCGCTCCTCCATGAGTCCTCGGACACCGTGGCCTCCACCTTCAGCGGCCTGCCGGAAGCAGACGTCCTGAGAGGCCTTGCGACCACGCTCGGGGTCGATGAACAGAAGGCATCGCGGCTCGACGCGGAGTTCGGGCGCGAGCTGCGGTTCTGGGCGCTCACCCATGCCCCCTTCCGGCATGCGCTCCAGGAAGGCGCGAGCAGGGACCGTCAGGCGCTCAAGGCGCGTGCTCAAGCCGCCATGCCCCCCTTCTCACCGAGCCTGCGGGCCGCGATCCGCTGAGCGAGACGGAACTCGGCACGTTTGCTCAGGGAGGTGCGGCCCGGAGGGGCCGCGGGCATGTGGCAGGTATGCGTGGAGTCCTCACGGGCCGCCAGCCCCTGACGATGTCGGTACATCGCAAGAGGCCCAGCTCACTCGAGTAAAGCCGAGGGATATCCGCCTCCAGGCAAGCTGCCAACCAAGCCGCTGCCTCCCAGTATGTGCAAGAGAGTCCGGACATTTGTTTCCAGAGACCTTGACAAAACGTCATTAAGCGGCTACCTATCGTCCTTAGGACGATAGGTAGCCGCTGAATACAAAATTAAAATGAGAAAAATAACGCTGGGCCGGGCACTGACGGAACAACTGGCTGCGGAACAGCGCCACGTTGTTTCCATCTGGCGTGCGCTCCTTCTCTTGCATCGCGCAACCCAGGAGATCCCCCCTGAAAAGCGTCGTTGGGAGCAGGCCCCAGCCAATCTTGAGGCCACGCAGGCCCTCCTCTCCCGCCTGAGCAGGATGGGCGAGTTCCAGCCGCTGGAGGATGTGCCCTACGTCTACGAGGCGCGTGCTCCATACGCCCGGAAGGGACTTGTCAGCGAAAATGAAGTCTTGATGGAGGCCCAACCATTCTCGGCACTGAGCCATGCGACTGCGCTGGTCTTCCATGACCTCAGCGACGACTTCCCACAAGAGTTCCATCTCATTCTCCCATCCAACAAGTCCACCCTCCTCCCTCCTGGGGTGAACCCCATCGAATGGGATGAGCAGTTCACCTCCATAGGACATACCCCCAGGTCTCTATTTGGGAAGCCCATCCAGTGGCATCAACTCAGCGCAGGCCCTGCCGAAATAGGGACCTCCGAGTACCGACCCAATGGGTATCCGGTACGAGTCACCACGCTGGAGCGCACGCTGATTGACGCGATTCACCATCCGGAATGGTGTGGCGGATTCAGCAAGGTGCTCCAGGCCTGGGTCGAAGCGCGAGACACCATCAACCTGGACACCCTGGTCGAAACGGTTGACTCATTCGGCGTCAATATTCTCCGCCAACGCGCTGGCTTCATCATGGATGAACTGGAACTCACTCATCCTGCCTTGATGGAGTGGTCCCGCTCCGCCAAAAGAGGTGGTTCGAGTCGCCTGGTTGGCAGCGAACCATTTTCGAGCCATTACAGCGAAAAGTGGAAGCTCTCAATCAACGCCCCTGTCGGGCTTCTGGCCGAGGCCCGAGCTTGAAAGCCAACTATCCCGAATCATTTGACTCGATTGCCCTCTGGGCCAAAGCGAGCAACATCAGGCCCTCCGAAGCAAGAGTACGCTTTGCGCAAGGAGCAATCCTGAGCGCGATTGCAAACTCTCGCTCACTCAAGTCAATCCTCGTCTTCAAAGGCGGAAACGCTCTTGATTTTGTCTGGCAGCCCAACCGCAGCACAGAGGACCTGGACTTCTCCTCCGAAGACTCGAGTATCGATGAGGCCCAGCTTGAGAAAAAGCTGACGGATACGCTCACAGCGACGGGCCGAAAGCTTGGGATTCTCTTCAGAATCAACAGCATCAAGCGACAGCCGCCGGGACCTGGGAAAACATATATCCTTTATGCTGTCCGGGTAGGATATGCCCTTCCCGACGACCCTCAGAACCGCGATCGGATCGAGCGGCAGGAACCATCGAAAGCAATTGTTCTTCTTGAAATCAGCCTCAATGAATGTATCTGTGAATCAACGCTTGTCGACTTCGGACCAGGCACGTCCCTGAAGGTTTCCACCCGAGAGGACATCGTGGCAGAGAAGCTCCGGGCCTTGCTTCAGCAGGCATTACGAAACCGGACGAGGCAGCAAGACCTATTGGACATTGCCGTACTCATTCGTTCCGGCGCCGAGCTCGACATCAAGCGTATTTCTGAGTATCTGCTGCTCAAGGCTGAAGCACGCAATGTGCCTGTATCCAAACAGGCGTTCCAGAACCCTGAAGTCCGGGATAGGGCTCGTGCGGACTATGATGCGCTGGAAAGCAGCACGCGCCGGCTCTTCATCCCTTTCAATGAGTCGTGGGAGCTGCTGATGGAGCTGGTAGCGCGACTCGAAATCCCAGCGCAATCGACCATCAGCGTCTCTCTGTAAAGCAAAGCACGTCCGCGAACGGCCACTCCGCCAGGGTGCCGAAGAGCTTGTGCCCGCTGAGCTTCGCCTTGGACAGCGCGGGGCTGCTCAGGCCGCAGAGGAAGCGCGCCGCCTGCCGGGGATGGCCCAGCGCCTCCGGATGCTTCGCCACGAGCGACTGGAACGTGGCCGCGTCCAGCTGTTCGCGCAGGTCCGGCCGTGGATGCGGCGGCGGCAGCACACGCGCCACGCCCGTGCGGCAGAAGGTGCAGTGGCCGCACGGTGCTTCGCGCTGCTCGCCGAAGTGGGCCACCAGCGCGTTGCTCTGGCAGCCGTCATGCGTGACCAGCCGGAGCACGTCGCGCACCCGCGACACCTCCTGGACCTCCCGCTTCTGGAAGCGCTCCTGCAACAGGGCCACGAGCGCCTTCGCGTCCTCGCGCTCGCGCAGCCGCGTGTAGCGCTGACGCGGCTCCGCCACCTGCACCTCCGCGTAGCCCTGCTCCTGGAAGTAGTCGAGCGCCTTCACCACCCGGTCTCGCGGCTGGTCCAACGCCTTCGCGATTTCGGCGGGGTCGAACGTGTACCAGGTGCGTCCCTTCTTCGCGTGCGCGAACAACTCCTTCACGAAGCGCGCGCGCTCCCCCTGGAACCTACCCACGAGCTCATCCACCGAACCCGCCGGCTGCACCTTGTAGCCCGCGTAGAACGGCGTGCCCTGGCGCAGCACGCCCTCCAATTCCAGGTACGTCAGCGCCGTGCGCAGCACCAGGGGCCGCAGGTCGTGGCGGTTGCCCAGCGCGTACATGTCCAGGTGCAGCTCCGGTCCCGAGGACAACAGCTCGTTCACCAGCGCCGTCAGCGCCTCCGGCAGCGGTGTGTCTCCGAGCGCGAAGTTCTCCAGCGTGGGCACGTCGTCCGGGCACGCGAGCAACTCCACGACGGAGGGCTTGCCGTCACGGCCCGCGCGGCCGATCTCCTGGCTGTAGCTCTCCAGGCCCTTGGGCAGGTTGTAGTGATACACGGCGCGCACGTCCGCCTTGTCGATGCCCATCCCAAACGCGATGGTCGCCACGACGATGCCCTTCTCGGAGTGGGTCCATGCCTCCTGCACCCGCTCGCGCTCCTCGGCTTCCAGGCCCGCGTGGTAGGCGCTCGCGGGCAGGCCCTCCGCGCGCAGGAGCGCCGCCACTCGCTCCGCGGTCTTCTGCAGCGTGACGTAGACAATGGTGGTGCCGGGCGGGCGCGACTTGAGCCGCTCCACCAGCAGGGCATCACGCGCCTCCGGGCCCGTGGGCGTGGTCTCCAGCGTGAGGTTGTTCCGGTAGAAGCCGGTGACGACCGCGTGTGACTCCGGGATGCCGAAGCCCTGGCAGATGTCGCGCACCACCTGCGGCGTGGCCGTGGCGGTGAGCGCCAGGATGCGCTCGGCCTGGAGCGTGCGGGCCGCCTGCGCGAGCTTGAGGTAGTCCGGCCGGAAGTTGTGGCCCCACTCGGAGACGCAGTGCGCTTCGTCCACCGCGAAGAGGGAGATCTGGAGCTCGCTCAAGAGCCCCATGAAGCGCTCGTTGTTGAAGCGCTCGGGGGCCACGTAGAGGAGCTTCAGCGTTCCGTCGCGCAGGGACTCCGTCACTTCGCGCGACTCCTCCAGCGACAGGGAGGAGTCCAACCGCGCGGCGCGGATTCCCTTCCGCTTCAGCGCGTCGATCTGATCCTTCATCAACGCGATGAGCGGTGACACCACCACCGTGAGTCCTTCGAGCAGCAGCGCGGGCAACTGGTAGCACAGCGACTTGCCGCCGCCCGTGGGGAACACCGCGAGCGCGGAGCCGTGGGGCTCAAGCAGCTTCGTGAGCACCTCGCGCTGGCCAGGCCGGAAGGAGTCCAGCCCGAAGCGCTCCCGCAACACGACGTCCACCGCATCCGTCCTCATGTCCCGCCCTTCCCTGTTCGCGTTGTCCAGGAGGGTTATCTCACCCTCCTGGAGGTCCCGGAGGGATGAATCAGGCCGACGGTCTGGCGACGCTTGTCCTGGCGCCGCCTCAGTCGAACGCCCCCGCTTCCTGAGCGGGCAGACACGATCGCTACAGGTGCGCGCGGAGACGAACTCTATGATGCGGACCGCATGCCGACCCGCGCTCCCAAGGCGTCCCCCGCAGGAAAGGCTCCCTCGCGCGGCCTGTCACCTCGTGCGGTAGGCGACCTGCTGTTCCATGCCCGCGCGTCCAACGCGGACCTGCGGCCGGACGCGGAGCCCCTCCGCGTGACGCTGCCGCGAGTCGTCCGGGAGGCGGTGGCTCGGGACGAAGAAGAGCTCGCGGCGCGGCTGCTGTCCGCCTGGTCCGACACCGTGCGGGCACATGTCGAAGCGGGCACGCACGAGGTGAGCCTGAGCGGCGGCGTGGACAGCGCGGCCCTGTGCGCGATGGCCGCGCGGCATGCACCCGGGAAGGTTCGCGCGTGGACGATGGACGTGCACTTCGCGGACGCGGTGGAGCGGAGCAACGCGCGGCGGATGGCGAAGGTGACGGGCGCTGAGCTGGTGGATGTGCACATCCCGGACTCCGTGCTCCCAGACCTGTTCGAGCACGCGGTCCTCGCCAACCAGACGGTCATCCTCAACGCCCGGGCCGTGGCCAGCTACGCGTTCTATCTGGAGGCCCGGCGGCAGGGCGCGGGCCCCATCCTCCTGAGCGGCGCGGGAGCGGACGAAGTGCTCCAGGGCACCCCGGGCGCGCGGGCCTCCGCGAAGGCCCGCGTGGACGAGGACCGCACGCTGGCCGTGCGAGCCCTGAGACTCGAAGCCATGGCGGCTGTGGACAACTTGCGGGCGCCGTTCCGAGCCGGCTCACGCGATCATGAAGAGCCCCCCGGAGAGGTACGGGGGGCTGTGGACAACTCGGGAAGCCCTCTGGACGAGGCTCCGCGCGGCGACCAGGAATCAAAGCCATCCACGGGGCATTTCCCCTCTGGAAACGGCGGCTCCGATCAACCCATGGGACGCCGTGAAGACTCCACACCTGTGGACAACTTGAGGACTGTTTCCGAGCGCCGGAACAGCGATCACGCCTCGCGCGCCCCCCCTGTGGACAACCTGGGGACCCGGCTCGCCGCTCCGTGGGAGCTGCCTCAGGAGGATGCGCTCCCCTCCGAGGAGCTGCGGTACGCGAAGTGGGTGCTGGCCGAGCTCATCCTCCCGCCCGAGCTGCGAGGCGCCCGGGCCCATGGGCTCACGGTCCGCACGCCATACCTGGATGAAGGCTTCGCGCGGGTGGCGCTGGCCCTGCCGGAGTCCGTGCTGCAAAGGGACGGGTTCGGCAAGTGGCTGTTCCGGCATGCGGTGCGGTCGCTGGTGCCGGACGAGGTCCGCCTCGCGCGCAAGACGCCCCGGTATGGACACACCGCCCTCTCCAGCCCGGTGCGGTCGCGCTGGCTGGAGCTGTATCGCGCCTGGCTCTCTCCCGCGCGGCTGGACTCCCTCCAGGTCATCAACACGCAAGGGGTGTTGGGATTGATGGAGCGCTACTTCCGCCTGCCGCCCGACGACGCGCAGGCCGGACCGATGGATCGGTTGTTGATGCGCCTCATGTCCCTGGCCATGCTCCAGGCCCACTCCAAGGCGCCCCCCTGAATGTCCCGAGTCCTCATCGCCACCTCGCCCGAA
The DNA here is from genome assembly GCF_003611625.1 of Corallococcus sp. CA054B. Lineage (NCBI taxonomy): Bacteria > Pseudomonadati > Myxococcota > Myxococcia > Myxococcales > Myxococcaceae > Corallococcus > Corallococcus sp. CA054B. The sequence goes on along the minus strand of NZ_RAVY01000006.1, from coordinate 26,033 downwards.
AAGGGCCACCTCAACCCGATGGTCGGCGTGGCCCAATGGCTGCGCCGCCTGGGGCACACCGTCGGCTGGCTGTGCATCCCCGAACCCGCGCCGCAGCTGGAGTCCCTGGGCGTGGAGGTGCTGAGCCTGCCGCACGTCGAGGCCGCGCCGCCGGGCATCGAAACGGGAGGCGAAGCGCTGGCGAAGCTGGTGCTCGATGACGTCGCGCTGGGGAAGTGGATCCGGGGATTGCTGCTGGATTCGGCCCCCACGATGCTGGAGCCCGTGCGCGAGGTGGTGCGCGCCTTCCGTCCCGACGTGATGGCGCTGGACGGGATGCAGTATGCGGCGGTGCTCGCGGCGCACACGGAAGGCATTCCCTGGGCGGGTGTGTCCTCCGCGCTGACGCTGTTGGAGCCGCGTCCGGAGATTCCCCTGCTGCGCAACGTAAGGGCGCTGAAGGACGACCGTCAGGCCCTGTTCCGCCGTCACGGCTTCGACGCGCGCTTCCGCACCTGCGAGTGCCTGTCGCCCCGGCTCAACGTCATCTTCGCCACCGAGGCCTTCCTGGGCCCGGACGCGGGAGTGCCCCCGGACACGCTGCTGGTGGGTCCCTCCATTCCGCCAGAAGCGCGGGGCGACGAGGTGCCCTTCCCCTGGGAGCGGCTGGGCGAAAAGCCGGTGCTGTACGTGTCCTTCGGCAGTCAGATTTCGTATCAGCCGGAGCTGTTCCGCCTCATCGCGGAGGCCGCGAAGCCCTTCGGCGTGACACTGGTGTTGTGCGCGGGCGAGCTGGCGGACACGGACTTCCCGAGCACGCTGCCCGGTGACGTGGTGGCGGTGCGCTACACGCCGCAGCGGCAGGTGCTGGAGCGCGCGGCGGCGTTCATCTCCCACGGTGGCGCCAACTCCGTGATGGAGGCGATGACAGCGGGAGTGCCGATGCTGCTGCTGCCGGTGTGCAACGACCAGCCCGTGCAGGCGCACTTCCTGGAGAAGGCCGGAGCAGGGCTCGCGAGGGACCCGAGGACCCTCACGGTGGAGTCGTGCCGCGAAGCCATCGCGCGATTGCTGGCACCGAAGTCACCGATGCGTGACCGCGTGGCGGAGATCTCCCGTTCCTACCGCGCGCACGATGGTGCGAAGACCGCTGCTGAACGCATCGCCGGGCTCGTGGAATGAGTCGTTCGAAGTGGAGTCCTCGCCGGCATCACCCCGAGGGGATCACACCGCTGGAGGTGTGGAACCTGCCCGTGTTCGGCCGCGAGCTGTGGGAGCTGCTGGGCTCCCCGTGGGTGGAGGACGACCGGCGCGCGGGAGTGCCTGGAGCCACGCTCTCGGCCCGCATGATGCTTCCGCTGGCGGAGGCGCTCGCGTTGCTGGTGAAGAAGCACGCGCCGGATGCGGCGTATCTGAGTGGAGGCCTGGCGGAGCTGGACGGCTTTCCCGCCGCGCTGAGGGAGGCCACGGCGTCGCTGCGCCGCCCGGTGCACATCGCGCTGTCACCGCGCTTCGCTCCCGTGCGCGCGGGGCTGCGCATGCTGGAAGCCACGGGCGCGCGAAGTCCGCTCTGCGTGGACGTGGGGCAGACGAGCATCAAGCTCGCGCGTGCCGGAGCCACGCGCGTCGTTGAGCGGAACCTCACCACCCTGCCCCCGCTGTTCATCGGGCAGCCGCGTCCCGCGGACGGCCATCACATCCGGGACACGGTGGCGTTCATCTCGGGAGCGCTGAGGACGTTTCTCGCGGAGGATAGCCGCGAGCCTCCGGACGCGCTGTGTCTGGCATTGCCGTGTCCGCTGGATGAGGCCCTGATGCCCGGAGGCTGCACCTACGGCTTCGAGGGCACGGCCTCCCTGGTCCCGGACATCCTCGCCCACGCGGGCCTGCCGGACACGGGAGGACCGGTGCTCGTGCTCAACGACGCGGAGCTGGCGGCCGAATCCGCGCGGCGAGCCCCCCAGGTGAAGGGACGCCGCGTGCTGTGCCTGTCCCTGGGCTTCGGCCCGGGTGGAGCCCTGCTCGAACGGGGCTGAGCCTGGTAACCTGGTCGTGGACCCGTGCCCACGCCCTCAGACAACGACCAGGCCATCCGACTGGCGGCCTTCAATGCCTTGCAGGCGCTGATGGAGCGGCACGGAGAGGTGTTGCCTTGGGGCCTCATTCACAAAGGCTTCACGTTCCGCGGAGAGAAGCACTTCTTCGCCAACAAGTCGCGGGGCATATTCTGGCCCCGGCAGATGCAAGAGACCGCGCTGTCCATCAAGACGCCGAAGCAACGAGGGAACCGCGTTGCGCGATACAACGACGGTGAGGTGGCCTCGGACGATGCCTTCCTGTACCGCTTTCAAGGCGAAGACGTAGAGGGACGCGACAACAGGCGCTTGGTTCGGATGCAGAAAGCGGAAGTACCGCTCATCTACTTCTACGGCGTCGCACCAGGGGTGTACCGGCCGTTGTGGCCCGTCTACATCTCCAACGTGAATCTTGAGGAGCGCTCCTTCCACGTCATGGTGGATGAACCGGAGAAGGTGAACCGCTTTCAACCCAATACGTTCACCGCGGACGCAAAGCTGCTGTCGATGGAGCGGCGCTACGCCACGGTGCAGGCCAAGAAACGACTGCATCAAGCCGCCTTCCGCCAACACGTCCTGAAGGCATACCAATGCCGCTGCGCCGTCTGCGCATTTCCTCGCAAGGAACTACTGGACGGCGCCCACATTCTTCCGGACCGTGACGAGCGAGGCCACGCGGAAGTCCCCAACGGGCTTGCGCTCTGCCGACTCCATCACGGTGCCTTCGACACGAACCTGATGGGCATCCGTCCCGACGGAGTCATCGAGCTGGCGCCCAGCCTGCTCGCCACCCAGGACGGCCCCACGCTGGAGCACGCGCTGAAGGGCTTCGTGGGCAAGACACTCCAGCTGCCGCGCGCGAAGGAACTGCGCCCCAAGAAGCTCTATCTGGAAGAGCGCTACGAGCGCTTCCGCAAGGTGAGCTAGGTTCCGGTATGGCCGAAGCGTCCGTGAAGCTGGAACTCTTGAGCGCGCATGTTCCTGGCGAGGACACGGAGCGCCGTCCCCTCACCGAGCTCCATGAGGATGAGCCCCACATCCACGGCGAGCTGCGATGGACGATCGCCGGCAGGCAGGTCCCCGGGATGGGATTCTGGGGACCCGACGACGTGTGCCTGGGGGAGTGGTGGGACGGAATCAACGCCACCCTGACCGGGCTCGCGGCCGAAGGAACCCACACGCTCGACTCCTGCGAACAGGGCGATTCGGCATTCCTCTTTGAGCGCCGGGGCGAGTCCGTTCTCCTCTCGATTGTCGCCGGCATGGGCGGCGGCGATTCGAATCCCGACTGGCAGCAGGTTCCGTTTGCCTGGGCCGACTGGGGGGCGGCGGCCTGTGCCTTCAGGCAACAGCTGCGGGAGTGGATCGAGACCAAGGGTCCACGGGACATCCCCTCCGAGTGGACGGCGCGATTCTCGGAGCAGATGTAACGCAGTGCCTGGATGAACGGCGAGGCACCTCTCCGGAAGGAGAGGCGTCCTGCCTGAATGGGTAGGTCGCCGTCCTGCCCGGTCCGCCGATGTGGCGCGATTTCGAGCCCTTTAGTTTCAGGCTCGAAAGGAACACGCCATGTCCACCGACGCCCTCCAGTCCCTCTCGCAGTCCATCTCCACCGTCGTCGAGCGCATCGCTCCCTCCCTCGTCCGCGTCGAGGCCCGCCGTCGCCGGGGCGCCAGCGGCGTCGTCTGGGATGCCGACGGTCACATCCTCACCACCAGCCACGCCGTCGAGCACGAGGGCTCCATCCAGGTGGGCCTCGCGGACGGCCGCTCGGTGTCCGCCGAGCTCGTCGGCCGCGACCCGAGCACCGACCTCGCGCTCCTCAAGGCCGACGTCCGTGGACTTACCGCGCTCGCGCCCGCGCCGCTCGATGACGTGAAGGTGGGCAACATCGTGCTGGCCCTCGGCCGGCCGGGGCGTACGGCGCGGGCCACGTTGGGCATCGTCAGCGCGTTCGGCGGCGACTGGCGCACGCACGCGGGCGGGCAGGTGGACCGCTACCTGGAGACCGACGCGGACCTGCCTCCGGGCTTCTCCGGCGGCGCGCTGGTGGACGCGCAGGGCCGCTTCCTGGGCATCCCCACGGCGGCCTTCTCCCGCACCGCCGCGGTCGTCATCCCCGGCGGCACGCTGACGCGCGTGGCGAACTCGCTGCGTGAGCACGGCGGAATCCGCCGCGGCTACCTGGGCGTGGGCGCCTACCCGGTGCGCCTGCCGCGTGAAATCGAGGGCACGAAGTCGGGCCTCATCCTGCTCTCCGTGGATCCGGACGGGCCGGCGCAGAAGGCCGGGCTGCTGCTGGGCGACGTGCTGGTGAGCCTGGGCGGCCAGTCGCTGCACGGCGTGGAGGACCTGCTGGGCTACCTGGGCGACGAGAAGGTGGGCGCGTCCATCCAGGCGAAGGTGTTGCGCGCGGGCGAGCTGCGCGAGGTGCCCATCACCGTGGGCAAGCGTTCTTGAAAGGAGCCGGCGATGAAACTGTTGCAGCAGCTCTCGGATGACCTGGAAGGGCTCGTGGCCGGCGCGGCTCCTGCCGTGGTGGGCGTGGAGCACGCGCGCGGCCACGGCACCGGCCTGTTCCTCACGCCGGATGGCTACGTGCTCACCAACCGGCACGTGGTGATGCGCACGCCCAAGCGCCTCACCGTGCAGCTCCACAACGGCGAGGAGCGCCGGGCCACGCTGGTGGGCGCGGATGCGCCCACGGACCTCGCGGTGGTGCGCGCGGAAGGCGATGACTTCCCCACGCTGCCGCTCGCGGATCCGGAGACGGTGCGGGTGGGGCAGCTGGTGATGGCCATTGGCAATCCCTTCCGCCTGGAGCAGTCGGTGTCGCTGGGCGTGGTGAGCGCCATCAACCGCAGCATCACGTTGCCCGACGGCGTCATCCTGGAGGGGATGCTCCAGACGGACGCGGCCATCAACCCGGGCAACTCCGGCGGGCCGTTGCTCGACACGCGAGGGCGCGTGGTGGGGCTCAACACGTTGGTGTTGCCGTTCGCGCAGGGGATTGGTTTCGCGGTGAGCGCCACGACGGCGGCCTGGGTCGCGAGCCTGCTCATCCAGCGCGGCCGGGTGGACCGGAAGTTCCTGGGCATCGCCGCCACGGCGGTGAACCTGGAGCCCGCGCTCGCGAAGGACACCGGCCAGCCGCGAGCCGTGCGCGTGTTGAAGGTGCAGGAGGGCACGCCCGCGGACGACGCCGGCCTCCAGCCGGACGACCTGCTGCTCGGCATCAACAGCCGGCCGGTCAACAGCGTGGACGACCTGCAACGGCTGATGGCGCTCGCCGCCGGGGAAGAGGTGCACCTGGACGTGCTGCGCAAGGGCCGCCGCAAGGACGTCTCCGCCCGGGCCCGCCACCGCCGCGAACCGGTGGCGGCCTGAGCTCAACGGGGCAGCTCACGGCCACGTCAGCATCAAGCCCACCCCGTCCGGCGCGGGCACCAGGCGCGCCGTGAGCTGCCCGTTCAGCTTCGCGTTGAGGAACGTGAGCACGCCGTCGAACACCAACAGGAACGCGCCCTGCATGAGCACGCTCTTGCCCCAGCCCCTCAAGCGCTCCGAGTCCTTGCGCATTCCGCGCTCCCACAGGAACCCGCCGAAGGCGATGTAGCCCACGTCCAGGCCCGCGTTGAAGAGCAGCAGCTTCTCCATCCGCTGCCCTTCGGACAGGCTGCGCGCCAGGTCCCACGAGGCTGGATCAGCCGTCGCCTGTCCGTGATAGCCGAGCCCCGCGATGACCAGGTTCACCACGTTCCAGGCCGCGTTCGCCTGGAAGAAGGCCCGCGTCTCGCCCTCGCTCGCGAAGTGTCCGGCGACGCCCGTGCCGATGTTCAGCACCGCCCAGCCGAACAGGATGCCCATCGCGGTCTGGTTCACGCGCACTGCTTCCGCGTTGTGCTGCGCGAGCCACGCCTGTGCGTCCGGTGCGGGCGTCTCCTGCGCCACCCCAGGCATCGCGAAGAACAACAGCACCAGGACGCAGCAGGAACGCACGAGGCGGGCGGAGGCCATGGCGGCACTCTAAGCCCGCGGAGGCCTCGCCCGTCGTGCGTCAGCCAGCGCTACCGTTCGCCGTCATCGCTAAGCGGCGGCGCTTCCCTCGCGGGCTCCGTGCCCTTCTGCGCGCCGTAGCCGCCAATGCCTTTCTGGAGGATGCGGTCCTCGCCCACGTCCTCGTCCGTCACGTCGCCGCGTTCGGTGCCCGGGCGCTGGTGCCTGGCTTCACGCTCCAGTTCCTCCGCGCTGTGGGTATCCGTGCGCTCGGGCCCCTTCACCGGCGGCCCCTTGTTGCTGGCCATGGTCGCGTCTCCTGTCTGGATGTCCTGCCCTCCAGGACAAGGTCCGGCGCGTCCCCTCCCCCGACAAGGCCACTGCATGCGACAGACGGGGCGGCAGGGGTACGGCATGCCGTCATGGAGCGGGGTAGCATCGCCAGTCGCCTTGCTTCCCGGAGCCGCCCCGCCATGACCCACCCGGCCGACGCTGTCCCCTCCAGCTGTCCCTTCAGCGGCGCGGGAAAGCCATCCGCCGCTCGCGTGCCCGGCCCGGTCTACCGGAAGCCGTTCTGGAGAGCGCGTCTGCCCGAAGTGAGCCGGGAGATCGCCTCCCTGGATGCACGGCGCGACTGCCAGCGCATCGTGCACCTGCTGACCAACTACGAGTTCCCCTTCGACATCGTGCGGTCCACGGAGATTGCCCTCTTCCACACCTACGGCAGCCGCTCCGTCTCACGCCTCCTGGACCGCACGGGTGAGTTCAACAAGCGAGGCCAGAAGCGCTACGACGACACGCGGCTGCTCATCGCTCGGTTCATGGAGTGCGGCTGGGATGGAGCGGAGGGGCGCCGCTCGCTGGAGCAGATGAACCACATCCATTCCTTCTTCCGCATCCCGAACGAGGACTTCCTCTTCGTGCTGTGGACGTTCATCGACTTCCCCATCCAGTGGATGCTGGAGTTCGGCTGGCGTCCCTTCACCCAGCACGAGCAGGAGGCCTGGTTCCATTACTGGTGCGAAATCGGCCGCCGCATGGGACTGAAGGACCTCCCCGAGGACAAGCCCGCCTACGACGCCTTCATCCGCGACTACGAGGCGCGTGAGTTCGTCCCCAACGAGGCCAGCCACCGCGTGGCCCAGTCCACCGTGGACATCCTCGCCGGCTGGGTGCCGCGCCCGCTGCGTCCGCTGGTGGCCCCCATCAGCCTCAGCCTGGTGCCACCGCGTCTGCTACCGGCCATCCAGTTCGAATCCCCACCCGCCTGGGTGGGAGGCCTGGTCCGAGGCGCCCTCAAGCTGCGCAAGCGCGTCAAACGCCGCGTCTCGCTGGAGCGCTACCCGTCGACCCTGGAGACGACGCTCAACCGCACCTACCCCGGCAACACCTACCGCATCGAAGGCCTGGGCCCGGACTACGCCCACCGCGACGCGGAATGAAACCGGGTGAACCAGGCACAGAGGGCCGCCACGGCCTCATCCAGCGTCTGACGTGGCCCCCAGAACATCGGGGCGATTGCCTCGAAGGCGGCCTGGATGGCCGCGGTGCCTTCACCACCTGGGAGGAAGTGCCGCACGTCACCGGCAGGGGGCGCCAGAATCTGCTTCTGCCGGATCATCTCCTCGGCCAACGCACGAACGTCCGGGTAGTCAGGCAGAGGCGGTAGCGCATTCTCGGCGGCGATGATGCGTGCCGCGTCCTCGTAATGGCGAACGAAGGTGGCAGGCTCCAGCGGCTCCTTCTGGAGCCGGCGCTGGATGGCATCCACCTTCTCCAACAGCGTGACCATGGGATGAACACACCGCACGGCCCTGGGACGGTTGTCCTTGAAGTCCGCCAGCTGCTGCTGGACCTCAAGCTCTTCGTGGACGAATGACGCCATGTCGCGCCGGACGAAGGGCGTCACCCGCGCATTGCCAACCTCCAGGAGGACGAAGGGACGCAGGATTCCCACCATGCCGCCCAGGTGCTGTGCCGGATACAGGATGCGCACGCTCGCGGAGCGCCAGTACCGATCCGCTCCATCGACATCCAGCTCCGTCCGCGCCCCGGGAACCTGGATGCACTCGGCCAGGGCCTCGAAGTACGCCCGGCGGGCCTTCGTCGCTCCTGCTCCGGTGCGGCTCCAGTCCGTCACCCGGGGAAGAGCGATCGACCCTGCCTCCAGCTTGAGGTCCAGGTCTTCCGAGAACCGCTGGATGAGCGAAAAGCCCTTCGAAAGCGACGTGCCGCCCTTGAACCAGACCTCGAAGCCCGCGTCATGCAGGGCCCACAGCGTATGGGTGACCCAGTAGTCCTTCTCGGTGAGGCCAAGGGAGAGCCGCCGCGTGTCGGCGACGATTCGCAGCAGTTGATCGAATTCAGGGTCGTCGTGGATGAAGGTCATGCAGAGGCAGAGCGGATCGCTTCGTGGATCCACTCACGCGTGCTCTGCCTACCAAACCGGTCAGACATCTCCCCGAGCCGCCGGGCATCGAACGCGCGTCGCTTCAGTGCGCGCGTCAATGCACGCGACAACTGAGCGGGCACGACGCCGGCACTCCCGGCGTTCTCGAAGAGATCCACCACGAACCATTCCGGCGTCGGAGGTTGCGGGAAGGCAACCCGCCGCAGCTCGAAGGTCCTTCCCCCCAACTCGAAACGACCCGAGCGCTTCGTGTTGTAGACGAGCGCCGAAGCGAAGACCGCCGTGGCTCCCAACCCGAGCGCGTTCCATCGGTCCGGTCCGGTGAAGACGAACGGACCGCCCTCCAGGAACGCCTTCATGATGGCTTCATCGGACGGAGCCACCACGCCGAAGCGCCCCCGCTTCGGACAGGCGTAGAGCCCATGCGCCAGGGGAATCAGTACACCCTCGCCCACCAATCGCCGGGCCAGCCGAGGCGCATTCACGCCCCACGTGGCCAGCTCCTTCGTCCGATAGACGCGGCCCGGCTCCAGCACGGGATGGACGGCGGCAGGCATGGTGGTACGGAATTTCCCGAAGAAAAAGTACAACGTCAACTTCGAAAAAGCCCGCGTCCCTTCACAGGGACACGGGCCTTTGAACCTCACGACGGACAGTCGCTCAGCTCTTGTACTTCACGGAGCAGCCGTACGGCTCGGAGGTCGGGGTCGCCACCTGCTTGCCGTTGAGGAGCGCGTCCACCGCCGTCTGCACGTAGTTCACCTTGGTGGCTTCCTTGCCGCGCGGGTCGTTGTCGATGGCGCCCGCGTAGCGGACCACGCCCTCACCGTCGATGACGTACATGTGGGGCGTCGTCTTCGCCGCGTAGCTCTTGCCCACCGTGCCGTCCGTATCCAGCAGCACCGGCTGGCTGAAGCCCTCCTTCTTCTTCCAGTCCGCGGCGCTCTTCGCGTTGTGCGTGGAGGACGAGTCCACCGTCAGCCACACCACCTTCTTCGCGTCGAAGCCCTTCTGCGTGTTCTGCATCGTCTTGGCGTCGTAGTGCCGCTTCACGAACGGGCACTCCGGGTTCGTCCACTCGAGCACCACCACCTTGCCCTTGTACTCGGACAGCGAGTGGGCCTTGCCCGCCTCGTCCTTCAGCGTGAACGCCGGAGCGGGCTTGCCCACCTCCGCGGTGTCAGCAGCGAAGACGGGAGCGGACACGAACGCCGCGGTGAGAGCGAGAGCCTTGAAGACCTGCTTCATGACGGAACCTCCAATGAGTTGAACGCCGCGCAACGAACCGCCACTTCACTCCCGGCTCAAGGCCGGGCACACACCACCGAGCCACCCTTCAACGGTGACCCACACTCCGCCGCGCGCTGCACCGCCTGGATGACGCTGTCCGCGGTGAGCAGCTCGTTCAGCACCTCCGGCTTGTCCGGCGCACCCGGGCTCAGCACCAGGTACATGGGCACGCCCGCGCGGCCATGCTCCGCCAGCTTCGTGGTGATGCGCGCGTCCCGCCGCGTCCAGTCCGCCACGAAGAACGCCACGTTGTGCTTCAGGAACGCCTGCCGCACGTCGTCGCGCGACAGCACGGTGCGCTCGTTGAACTTGCACGTGAGGCACCAGTCCGCCGTGAAGTCCACGAACACCGGCTGACCCGCCGCCAGCGCCGCCGTCACCGCGGACTCGTCCCAAGGCTGCGCGCCACCGTGCGACGCCACCGCCGCGCCGCGCGTCTCCAGCGACGCCTGCGCCTCCTCGAAGCGCAGCGCCACCGCGCCCGCGCCCACCAGCACGAGCACCGCCAGCGCCACCGTCACGCCCCGGCGCCCGCCCTCCAGGCTCTGCGACTGGCCGTACAGCCACGTGACCAGCCCCACCGCGATGAGGAACGCGAGCAGCCGCGCCATGCCGTCCACGCCGGCCAGCCCGCCCATCACCCACACCAGCCACACCGTCGTGCCCAACAGCGCGAAGCCCAGGAACTGCTTGCCGCGCTCCATCCACATGCCCGGCTTGGGCAGCCGCTTCGCCAGCCCCGGCACCAGCACCAGCAGGCAGAAGGGCAGCGCCAGCCCCAACCCCAGCGCCATGAACACCGCCACCACCGTGGCCGGCCCCGCCGCGAACGCGAAGCCCACCGCCGTGCCCAACAGCGGCGCCGAACACGGCGTCGCCAGCACCACCGCGAGCACACCTTCTCCCGCGCTGCGCATCAGGCCGTGGCTCTGGTCCACCTTGCCCGCCAGCGCCGTGCCGTCCGCGCCCAGCGTGTAGACGCCGAAGAGGTTGAGCGCGAACGCCACCAGCACCGCGCTCACGCCCGCGACGAACAGCGGCTCCTGGAACTGGAAGCCCCAGCCCACGCTGGCTCCACCCGCGCGCACCGCCAGCACCGCGCCCGCGAGCAGCAGCATCGTCGCCAGGATGCCGCCCGCGTACGCCGCCGCGTGCGGCGCCACCTTGCCCTTCTCCTCCTGCACCATCCGCGTGAAGCCGTATGCCTTGAGCGCCAGCACCGGGAACACGCAGGGCATCAGGTTGAGCAGCGCGCCGCCCAGGAACGCGAACAGCAGCGCGACGCCCAGCCCCAGCGGTGTCTCGCCCGACGCCGCCGGCGCCGCCGCCACCACCGCGGGCTTCACCTTGCCCATCGCGTCCTTCACCGACGGGACCTTCAGGGGCGCCGGGCCCGCCACGGCACCGTCAGCAGCCACCATCGGCGCGAGCGCCGTGTCCACGTCCACCGCCGTGAAGCCCGTGGCCTTCGTGCCCAGGCGCAGCGCGCCCGTGAGCCGGGGCTCGCCCCTGGGCACCACCGACGACGCCTGGCCCTCCAGCGCGAACGTCCCCGGCGCCGTCTGCTTCAGCTTCACGGTGTCCACGCCCAGGATGCGGCCGGGCACGAAGAAGTCATCCTCCACGCCGCCCGCGAACGGCTTGCCGTCCGCCGCCGTCACCGTGAGCTTGCCGGTGAACGGCTTGCCCGCCGTCAGCGTCGTGCCGTCCAGCGCCAGGGCCACGCGCGGCGCGCCCTGCGCCCCCACCGGCGCCGGCACCTGGGCCTGCGCGGCGTCGAACTGCGGCGCGAACTCCGGGTCCGTCACCGTCTCCGGCCCCACCGGCAGCGTGCGCGTCAGCACCAGCTGCGCGGGGATGCAGTGCACCTTGCACGCGAGCGCGTCCACCGCCGCCGACACGTTCAGCGTGCCCGAGGCGTTCTCGGACACGCGCGCGGGCGCGAACAGCAGCACCTCGTCGTGGTAGCCGTGCGTGGTGATGAAGCCGTCCGGCGTGCGGAACGTGCTGGGGAAGGGCCAGCGCAAGTCGCCCACCGTGACGCCCGGCACATCCCACGACACGTCCGTGGCCAGGCCGGAGTCGCCCGGGTTCTTCCAGTAGACGTGCCACTCCGGGTCCATCTTGAGGCGCACGCCCACGCGGAAGTCGCCGCCCGCCTTCACCTGCGTGGCATCCAGGAGCAGCGCGCCCTCCAGGCGCGGGTCTCCCTCGTCCGGCGCGGTGCTGCCCACGGCGGTGGGCGGCAGCGCGGCCTGGGCCCACGTCGCCAACAGCAGCGCGCCCACCACGCCCAGCCCACCGAGCCGGCTTCCAGACCTCTTGCTCCACGGATGCGTCATGCGACTCCCGTTAATCCACCTGGAAACGCCGTGCTACCTGGGATGCGTCCCCGCGGGATGCACTCAACCTTCCGGGCAGCCGGGCATTCCGCATGCCCGCACGCCCGGCGTCAGGGACCACCCCGGGCCCCCGCGCCCTTCCCATACGCTCAAGGACTCCGGCCGGTTACGGCTCGGTGTTGCCCGTCTTCCAGGGCAGCAGCGCCGCGCCGTCCATCGTCCCCGCCGGCGCTCCGCCGTTCGCCGGAGCGGGCAGGGCCGGCCGCGGGGGCGGGCCCACATTCACCGCGGCCGGAAGCGCCGGCCCGATGCGGCTCATGGTGATGCGCGACACCTCCGACTGCGCCCTGCGCACGCCCAGGGCGGACGGCTGGGCCGCACGGCGCTCCACCGCGCGGCGCAGGTCCGACAGGCGGTCCACGTGCCGCTGCGCGGGGACCTCCGCGGAGCCCAGGCGGGCCAGCTTGTAGAGCCCCTTGTCCGCGCCCTCGAGCGCCCGCTCGGCCGCGTCCTGCTGACGGCGGGAGAGCGCCTTCCAGGCGGCGGCCTCGTAGGAGACCAGCTCCAGCTCCGCGGACACCGCGCGCACGAAGCGGCCCTCTTCGCTGTCCGGCAACAGGCGCGTCACCGGCACGGACACCCGCCGGGTGTCGCCGTGCTCCGTGTACGAAGTGCTGACGGTGAGGTTCCAGTCGCCCTTCTCCAGCGCGCCCGCGAAGAGGACGCGGCGCGGGAACGCGTGCGACACCGCCCCCAGCGCGGCGCTCATCGCGTCACCCTCCACGCGGGACGGGTAGCGGTGACGGCAGCGCAGGTCCGCGAAGCCCGTGGGCAGCACGTACACGCGCGCGTCCGCCACCACCTCGCCGAACAGCTCCGCGCCCAGCGCGCCCACCGCCAGCGGCAGGCCCTCCGCGTCGTCCACGTGCGTGAAGCCCGTGCCGGACGGGCCGGTGAGGGCCTCCAGAATCTCCGGCAGGTAGTGCTTGCCCAGCCCCAGCGCGTGCAGCGCCACGCCGGAGTCATGCACCCGCTGGCCCAGCACCTTGAACTCGCCCAGCGCGGTGGGCCCCACGGAGGGCTCGCCGTCCGTGAGCATGAGCAGCTGCGGCCGGGCGCCCGGCACCAGCACGCGCCGCACGGCCTCCGCGCCGTTCTCCACGGCCTCGTGCAGCGCGGTGCCTTCACCGGAGTCCAGGCGGGACAGCGTCTTCAGGAAGGCCGACTTCGCGCCCGACTCCATGGCGCGCACGGGCAGCACCTGCTCCGCGTCCGCGTCGAACGTGAGCAGCCCCACGTAGTCCTTGGGCCCCGCCCGCTCCACCAGCGCGCGCGCCGCCTCCACCGCCGCCGCCAGCGGCGCGCCCCGCATGGACGCGCTGCGGTCGATGACCAGGTTCACCGCCACCGGGGCCCGAGGCGTCTCCGCTTCGGCCTCCAGGGTCACCAGCAGCAGCACTTCGCGGCCGCCCTCCGCGTCGCGCTCCACTGCCCAGGCCGTCTGCTTCATCCGCACTCCCGCATGGTGGGTGGGCCCCATCCTGCCCTTCGCGATTGCCGTCGCGACGACCTCCTGGCCCCGGACGCCCCTGCACGGGCCCGCGTCCGCCCGGAAATCCTGTCGCTTGTTCCCGGAGGATGTCGGGTTTCCGGTCGTGAAAGCAACGTGTCCGGCCCGACCAATCCCTGGTCTCCCGAGCCTCGCCCGGCACCGGCGATCACCCACCCGGCGCGCCTCGGGACGCCCTGCGTCACCTACAGACACGCGGATTCCGGCAGCTTCGTTCAGCGCTTTACGGATTTACTTTTTGACGGTCCGGCACCGGTCATTCCGGGGACCGCTGCGCGGGGCTCGACCCGGCCTTGGGCGGGGAGCGTCACGGCGTCCAGCGCACTGCATCAGCCTCCGGGAGTGTCAGCTCCCAAACCTGTCCGACAGTCCGACAGGTTCGACAACGAAGGCCCCCGCGCAGGCCACGGGCCGCGGGGGCAGGGCGTCACTCCGCCACGTGCCAGCCGCCCCAGGCCTCTTCATCCAGATGGCCCCAGCGCCGGTCATCCGTGGGGTCCAGCGGAACCGAACGGCCGTGTTCACCCGTCGCGGACAGCTCCAGGTCTTCCAACCCCTCGTCCAGGTACGTGCTCTCGTCGTGGCTCATGTCCGGCTCCTCGGCGCTCCATTCACGGGGTGTACGGCCTGTGACGGCTCGCGTCCCCTTGGACGCCCTGCGTCGGTCACCGGGCCCGCCCCATGCGGGTCCCTTTACAAGCGCTTCTTGACCGATTTACGAGCATGTTGGGAGCCCGGCCCTGTTTTGTAAAGCCCTCGGGACAGCAAAGTTCTGCGATCGTCCGGCGAATCACGCCCGGCCGCCTGCCTTCCGGCACGCCAGGCGTGGGCGTTTCGCGCACGGCAGGTCCGGGGCGGAGGGTGGGTAGGCACCACCCTGGAGGGCGGTCTGGAAGCGGTGGAGGGAACGCTGCGGGACACGGCCCCCGCACGGTGCTTGATTCGCGAATCACCCCTGCTAGGGTTGACAATCACTCCAGAATTGCCGCGTCGCAGCAACCGGCGTTGCCACCGTGCGGCCCCAGAGGGTCCCGAGGTTCCATGAACCCCATCATCACCGGCCTGCTGCTGGCAGGCGCAGTCTCGATCTTCGCCATCACGATGTCCGGCCGCGTGGGCGTGCTGCTCGCGATGAAGAAGGAGAACCGGCTGGACCACATCCCCTACCGCGTGGCGCAGCTGGTGCGCTTCGGGTTGGGCCAGAAGCGCATGGTGGATCCGGAGGAGTTCACGCCGGGCCTGTTCCACATCTTCATCTACGCGGCGTTCATGGTGCTGGCGGTGCGCACCATCATGCTGTTCGTGATGGGCTTTTCGTCCACCGCGCTGGACGTGCTCACCGACCTCTCCCACCCGGCGTGGGACGTGGCGCCGCCGCTCTTGGGCCTCTACAAGGTCTACCTGCTGGTGAAGGACATCGTCGCGGCGCTGGCGCTCGCGGGCGTGGCCTACTTCGTGTGGACGCGCTGGAAGGTGAAGCCGGACCGCATGTCCCAGTCCTGGGAGGCCTACCTCATCCTGGGCTTCATCGCGGGCCTGATGATCACCGAGTTCATGTTCGGCGGCAGCCACATGGTGGCCGCGCACGCCGCCGCGCAGCAGGTGCCGGTGGGCGCCACGCAGGTGCCCGCGGCGCCGGCCGCGATGGTGTGGTGGGAGCCCATCACCAGCCTGACGGGCCTCTTGATGATGCCCCTGGGCGTGACGGCGTCACACGTGCTGGGCGTGGCGGGCTTCTTCATCCACCTGACCATCATCCTGGCGTTCCTGAACTTCCTGCCGCTGGGCAAGCACTTCCACATCATCACGGGCCTGCCCAACGTCTTCTTCCAGCGCACGCACTCCACCGGCAAGCTGTCCACGCCCAACCTGGAGAAGGAGGAGTTCGGCGCCGCCACGGTGAAGGACCTCACCTGGAAGAACGGCCTGGACCTGTACTCCTGTACGGAGTGTGGCCGGTGCCAGACGCACTGTCCCACGTACATCACGGGCAAGCCGCTCACGCACAAGGCCGTGAACCAGGACCTGAAGCACTGGCTCTGGGACAACGAGCGCTGGGTGGAGGAGGGCTACGGCCCCAACGGCGTGAAGGAGCCCCTGCCTGAGATTGTCGGCAGCGCGCTGAAGGCGGAGACGGTGTGGGCGTGCACGAGCTGCGGCTGGTGCGAGCAGGCCTGCCCGGTGTTCATCGAGAACGTCCCGCGCCTCATCGACATGCGCCGCTACCAGGTGCAGGTGAAGGCGGAGTTCCCGCCGGAAATCCAGCGCGTGTTCGAGGGCATGGAGCGCCAGGGCAACCCCTGGGGCCTGGGCCAGGACCGGCGCGACGAGTGGGCGGAGGACCTGGCGCTGCCCACCTGGGGCGACGGCGGCGAGTACGAGTACCTGTTCTTCGTGGGCTGCGCGGGCAGCTACGACGACAAGCAGAAGAAGGTGAGCCGCGCGCTGGTCAAAATCATGCGCGAGGCGGGCGTGTCCTTCGCGACGCTGTCCAAGCAGGAGATGTGCAACGGCGACTCCGCGCGCCGCATGGGCAACGAGTACCTGTACCAGACGCTGGCCAAGACGAACGTCGAGTCCTGGAACGCGATGGGCGTGAAGGCGGTCATCACGCAGTGCCCGCACTGCTTCAACACCATCAAGAACGAGTACCCGGAGTTCGGCGGCGAGTACCGCGTCATCAACCACACGCAGCTCATCAACGAGCTGCTCAAGGACAAGCGCATCAAGCTGTCCTCGGTGATGAACGCCGGAACGAAGCTGACCTACCACGACCCCTGCTACCTGGGCCGTCACAACGGCGTGTACGACGCGCCCCGTGAAGTGCTCAAGAGCATCCCGGGCCTGGAAGTGGTGGAGATGCAGCGCAGCCAGCGCGAGGGCTTCTGCTGCGGCGCCGGTGGCGGCCGGATGTGGATGGAGGAGCACATTGGCACGCGCATCAACCACAACCGCATGAACGAGGCGGCCCTCACGCTCAAGCACGCGGAGGACCCCAACACGCCCTACCCCGACGCCGCGGACAAGAAGAAGCCGGGCATGGTGGGCGACTACAAGGAGCCGGGCGGCAAGGGCATCGTCGCGGTGGCCTGCCCGTTCTGCTCCACGATGCTCAACGACGCGAAGAACGACACCGGCCGTGAGCAGATTCAAATCAAGGACATCACCGAGCTGGTCGCGGACTCGATGGAGACGACCAACAAGGGCGGCACCGTGAGCCCCAGCCCCGTGGTGAGCGCCAAGCCGGAGTAGCGCAGGTCCGGCTCCAGATGTGACGAGGGCCCGGTGGCTCCCCGAAATGGGAGCGGCCGGGCCCTTCGCCTTTTCGAAGGCTGGGAGACTACTTGCGGCCCTTGGGCGCGTTGCCCTCCGAGCGCAGCACGCGCTCCAGGCGCTTGGTGGCGCCGGCGTCACCCAGCTTGCCCGCGACGTAGGCGCCCGCGGAGGCGAGCTTGCGGCGGAAGTCGTCGGGCGAGACCTCGGAAGCGCGCGAGGGACGCGCGGGGATCTCGTCGATGCCCTGGTTCTTGAGCAGCGTGCGCGCCATGTCCTTCTCGTCCGCGGTGGCGTGCGGGGACAAGAGCGCGCAGACCCGGAGGTGGCCGTACGCGGCGGCGGCGACGAAGGGCGTCTCGCCCACGGAGTCCGGCAGCGTGGGGTCCGCGCCGGCCTCCAGGAGCACCTGCACCAGGTCGTCCTGGCCCGAGCGCGCGGCCATCATCAGCGGTGTACGGCCCTCGTCGTCGAAGGGGTTGGGGTCCGCGCCCGCGTCGAGCTGGGCGCTCAGGGCGGCGCGGTCACCCGCGGCGACGGCATCGAACAGGGACACGGTGCGTACCTCCGGACAGGACGCGCGGGAGCATGGCGGTTCGGCGGACGCGGCGCCAGGGAGGGGCCCACGCGCTGGCTCTACGGCGGAGAAGGGAGGGCATTGCCGTTTCGCGCCGCCGGGTGCCCACTTAAAAGACGGGCAGGAGGCACGGCGTGGCTCTCTTCGCGGCGCGGGTCCTGGGTGCGACGTTCGTGGTGCTGGGCGCGTCCATGCTGGTGTTGACCTGGGGATCGTACCGGCGGGACCTGGGCATCCTGCGCGAGGGGCTTCACGCGGAAGGGACGGTGGTGAAGAAGGAGTTCCTCGCGGCCTCGGATGACAGCGACTACATCCTCGTCTACGCCTTCACGCCCCAGGGCGGTGAGCGCCAGGAGCACCGGCGGAACATCTCCTCGGAGCTGTGGAAGCGGCTGCGCCCCGGGGACCGCATCCAGGTGCAGTATGGACAGAGCGACCCGCGCCGCAGCTTCCCGGAGGGCCACGGGGTGATGTCGCTGGGACTCGCCCTGTTCCTCAGCGTCGTGGAGGTGTTCCTCACCCTCATCGGAGGGGTGGCCCTGTTGGCGAGGGCCGAGCCAGACACGACCCAGGTTGCCTCCACCTCCCTCCCTCCCCCATCCTGAAGGATTCATGACCTCCATCTTCGGGTTCCTGTTCTGGGCCATCCTCCCGGGGGCCTGCCTGTTCACCATGGTGGGGGTGCTGCGCCAGCACCGGCTCACCCAGGAGCTGCGAGCGCGGGGACTGCGCGCTCCGGGCGAGGTCGTCAACCTGCGCACGGACTTCCTGTCGAACTCCGTGATCATGGAGTACGCCTTCCATCTGCCGGACGGTTCGGAGCACCACGAGGCGCTCCGCCTGAGCAGGCGCCCCCTGCGCTCGTATCCCTCGGTGGGGGACCCGCTCGAAGTCATCTACCTCCCGGACGACCCCCGCCAGCATCAACGCGTAGGGGCGGAAGTCGGGCTGCTCACGCTCGTGGCCACGATGGTCGTCCTGGTGCTCGTCATGGTCGTGGGCGGGTACATCATGTACCAGCTGATGATGCCCCACCCCATGGGCGAGTGGAGCCCGTAGCCCGGTTGCCTCCACCTCCCTCCCCCCGTCATCCTGAGCGCTGCCATGCCCTTGAACGCAATCGTGGTCGGGGTGTTCCTCGTGGGTTCCGTCCTGGTGGTGCTGGTGCGGCTGCTGCTCCAGCATCAGCTCACCCTGGAGCTGCGGGAGCGGGGGCTGCACGCCCGGGGCGAGGTGGTCAGCGTCCGCACGAGCTGGATGAACGGGAGGCAGCGCATCGTGGAGTACGTCTTCTACCTGGAGGACGGCGCGGAGGTCCGTGGCAAGTACTCCGAGAATTCGTCCTCGCTCTTCTCCTCCGCGCCTTCCGAGGGGGACCCGCTGGAGGTCCACTACCTGCCGGACAACCCGTACCGTCACCAGCGCGTGGGGACGGAGGTCGGGCTGCTGGGCGCCGCGACCGGGGTGATTGGCATGGCGGTGCTCCTGGTGCTGCTCGTCCTCATGCTGATGAGCGCGCCCAGGAAGAAGGCTCCGGCGCCGCGCGGGCCCACGCCCGCGGGCACGCTGCGGAACTACGACGAGACGCCCTCGCGCACGCGGCCACATCCCTCCGGGGAGAAGCGGCAGCTCGGCGCCTATTAGTTGGGCCCGTAGAAGGGCTCGTTCGCGGCGGGCACCGCGAGCGTCACGGAGCTGGCCGTGGAGGACACCGGGGCGCGGTAGATGCTGGGGTCACCGCCGGAGTCGTTGAAGAGGAAGCCCAGCTCCGTGCTGCTCGTCCAGCTGGGGAAGCTCTCCTCCACGGTGCTCGCCGTGTAGTCCGTCAGCCGCCGCAGGGCGCCGCTGAGGCCGTTGGTCGTCACGTTGCCCACGAAGATGCGCGTGCTGCCATTGGACTGCCGCCCGTCCAGCGCCACCTGCCGCCCATCCGGGGACACCACCGCGCGGTTCGCGATGGCCAGCACGTCACCGCCCATGAACACGAACTGCGTGACACCTCCGCCCAGCGGCACGAACGCGAGCTGGTTGTAGAAGGAGGCATTGTTGCCCGCGGGCGCCACCACCGTGTTGCCAGAGGGGAAGAAGGACGGCGACCCGAAGGCGATGCCCGCGTTGGGCGTCAGCTCCACGAAGCCGCTGCCATCCACCCCGATGCGCGCCAGCGAGCTCAGCGCCCCCGACGTCCGCTCGAACGCGAAGACGATGAAGCGGCCGTCCGGGCTGAACGTGGGCCCGCGGAAGCCGGTGCAGCTGCCGCAGGCCGCGTCGTTGGTGCTCAGCAGCGTGGCCACCGGCCCGCCCGTGGTGGGCACCGTCTGGAGCGAGTACGTGTTGCCCGAGCGCTGCACGAACACGATGCTGTTGCCGTTCTTGGAGATGGACGGCGTGTACGCGCCGCCGGCCGTCGTCAGCCGCTGCGGGCTGTTGGGGTCACCGTCGTCGTCCACCACGTAGATGTTCCGGTCGCCGCGCACGAAGGCGAAGCCCCGGTCGAAGAGGACGTCACCCGTGGTGCCGCCACCGCCAAAGTCCGTGGGCTCGCACGCACCCAACAACCCCACCGCCACCACTCCGCCGAGCCATCGCCGCATGCCCATCATCGCTGTGTCTCCCGCCGTGCCGGCCCTGTCACACGCGCTTCGCGCCCGAACACTACAGGGCGCGCCGGACAGGACGTCAACGCACACGGAGGCATTCACGCGCGCCCGTGTCCGGGAGCGCGCAAGGGCCTTTCAGCGGTTGAGGCGGTTCAGTTCGTTGCGGCAGACGTTGCAGGGGCCCAGCGACTTGCGGTCGATGTCCTGCGGGAACTGCGGGAAGAACATCACGCAGCGCGAGTCCTCGCAGTACGACAGGCCGATGAGGTGCCCGGCCTGGTGCACCGCCTCCACCTGCACGCGGCGACGGAGCGTTTCGCCCTCCGCACCCTGGCGCAGCCGGAACAGGCTCATCACCGCGACCTTGGACTCCCGGTCCGCCTGCCCGAAGACGAAGGGCGAGTCCGGTTCGAAGAGGTCCGCGTCCGTCACGCCCATCACCAGTTCCTGCGGCGACTCATCCAGCACCGTGCCCAGCCGGCGCATGATGGCGTTGCAGTGATACTGGCCGCGGTCCTTGTTGAAGGCGTAGGCCGGCGACGACAGCGCCATCCGGCTCACGACCGAGCTGACGCCCAGATGGGTCACCAGCGGATCCTGCAAGGCGTTCACGAGCGCGGACGGTGGACTGCCCACGGTGACCAGCAGGAGCGTCTTCTGCGGCATCAGCCCACCGCCTTTGCTTCCGGACGGACGACGTTACCGCGTCCCCCCGGAGCGGAGTGGCTGGGGCGCAAGGATTCGAACCTTGATAATCAGAGTCAAAGTCTGACGTCCTGCCATTAGACGACGCCCCAGCAGGTTCGCACGCGTACTCGTGGGCCAATACTACGGCACTTTGACGGGCGCGGGAACCCACTCTGACACTGGACCCTTCCATCCATGGCGTGCGGGGGTGGATCACTCCCCCCGGACGCCACTCGGGAGGCTGCTGGGGGGCCGGGCTGTCATCCACCCGACAGGTGCGGCCCCTTCAGCCCTTCAGTACGGCCAGGGGCGTGAGCCGGACGCGGGGCGTCACGAGGTCCGCCTCGTCCTCCAGCACCTCGGTGAGGTCCCGGTAGGCGGCGGGGGCCTCCTCCACCAGGGCGTGCGTCCGGCCCGGGTCGAACACCACGCGGCGCAGGGCGTGGACCAGGGCGTCCGGGCGGATGCGGGCGCGGGCCTCCGTGCGGGTGAGCACGCGGCCCGCGCCGTGCGAGCAGGAGCGGAAGGCGCGGGGCTCCCCCCGCCCTTCGACGACGTAGGAGGCCGTGCCCATGGAGCCGGGGATGAGCCCCCGGGCTCCGGCATCCAGCCCCACCGCGCCCTTGCGGTGGACCCAGAGCGCGCGGCCGAAGTGCGCTTCGGAGGCGACGTGGTTGTGGTGCACGTCCACGGTGCGGTCCGGATCCGGGGCCACGCCCAGCACGTCCGCCAGCACCGCCAGGGCCCGGACGGCGAGCTGGTCGCGGTTCGCACGGGCGAAGCGGCACGCCAGGTCCAGGTCATTCACGCAGGCCCGGCCCGCTTCAGTGCCGGTGTCGAGCGCGGGCGGCGTGCCCTGTCCGAGCGCCTGGGCCACGCGCTGGTGGTGTTCCCCCACGGCGCCCCCCACGCCCCGCGAGCCGGAGTGGATGAGCAGCCACAGGTCCCCTGCCCCGTCGCGGTCCAGCTCCAGGAAGTGGTTGCCCCCGCCGAGCGTGCCCAGGTGACGCGGCGCCAGCCGTTCCCAGGCATGCGCGAGCTTCTGGGTGGACAGCGGTGGCGCTTCGAGCCCCGGCGGCAGGGGCAGGCCCCGGCCCCGGTGCACCGCGTCTCCCACCGGGATGACCCGGGCGAGCTGGGACAGGAGCCGCTCCAGGTCCGCGCGCGAGAGCGAAGCGGCGGGAAAGGCGAAGCGGTGCGCGCTCACGCCGCAGCCCAGGTCGTTGCCCAGCGCGCCGGGGACGACGTGGGCTTGCGTGGCGAAGACGGTGCCCACCGCCACGCCCGACGCGAGGTGCACGTCCGGCATCACCGCCACGTGCTCCGTGACGTAGGGCTGCGCGGCGAGCCGCTGGAGCTGCTTCAGGGCCGCGGGGGGCACCGTGCGTGCCCACGCGAGGAGTGGCACCGCGCCCGGTGGGACTTCGAGGACGCGGGGCATCATGCGTCACCCCCGTCCTCTGCTTCGGTGCGTGGGGCGGTGCCCACGAGGACGAAGCGCAGGTGCGGGGTGCGCTTGAGGTTCAGGTGCTGCGCGAGCCGCGAGCGCAGGAAGCCCTCCGCTCGGGCGAGGGCCTCCTTCACGGCTGCGGGGTCCGCGTCGTGCGGCAGCGAGTAGCCGATGCGCACGGTGCGGCCTTCGGGGGACAGCTCGCACGACGTCAGCGTGATGTCTTCGAGCCTGGGGTCGGACAGCTCGCTCCGGAAGAGCAGCGAGACGTCCTCGGAGAGGGTGGACTGGACGCGCAGGTGACGCGCGGACGGAGCTTCGGCATGGAACAGCGAGGAGCCCGAGCGCCGGCTGGACGCGCGGGTACGGCGATGCTTGGAAGAGGACATGAACGAAGACGGATTCCTGCGGGCCGTGCCGGAGCACGGCCGGGGTGTGCACGCGAACGACACCGCGCGGACACGCCGTCTGGACCTCACGGCAATGGCGTCCTCCACGGCCGCGACAGCGCTCGGACGGCGCTGCCTTCGGACGGGCGCTGGACGCCGCCGGTGACGCTAGAAGCGCGACCCCGCGGAGCGGACCGAGACCACCTTGGCGACACGTCCCATGGCACACCTCCCGCCGCGCAAGCCGATGCGCGGACCGTCCACGGACGCGGGGAGACACGCGCATCCGTCCGTGCCCTGACGCGGGGGCATTCCAGGTCCTGACACAAGGCGGTGCTGTCCTCTGGTGACCAGCCGTTCCATCCACCATCCGACGCGCGGCGCCAGTCGGATTGGCGGGACGGCCGACCCCGGGCAAGCAGGGGCCAGGAGGCGTCATGGCCGAGACTTTCGACGTGGTGGTGATTGGAGCGGGTCCCGCGGGGGAGAACGCGGGCGCGCGCGCGGCGGCGGGAGGGTTGAAGGTCGCGCTGGTGGAGCACGAGCTCCTGGGCGGCGAGTGCTCCTACTGGGCCTGCATGCCCAGCAAGGCGCTCTTGCATCCCGGCGAGACGCTGTGGCTCGCGAAGCACACGCCCGGCGTGCGCGAGCTCATCCAGGGCCCGCTCAAGGCGGACGCCGTGCTCAAGCACCGCGACCAGATGGTGTCCGGCTACGACGACAGGTCCCAGGTGAAGTGGGCGGAGGGCGCGAAGCTCACCGTCATGCGCGGCCACGGCCGGCTCACCGGCCCTCGCAAGGTGGCCGTCACGGGCAAGGACGGCAAGGTGCGCGAGCTGGAGGTGAAGCAGGCCGTCGTCGTCGCCACGGGCAGCAAGCCGCGCCTGCCGGACATCCCGGGCCTGAAGGACTCCAAGCCCTGGGACAACCGCGAGGGCACCGGCGCCAAGACCGTGCCGGGCCGGCTGGTGGTGTTGGGCGGCGGCGTGGAGGCCGTGGAGCTGGCGCAGGCGTGGCGCGAGCTGGGCTCGGAGGTGACGCTGGTGCAGCGCGGGCCCCGCGTGCTCAAGCGCTTCGAGCCCTTCGTGGGCGAGCAGGTGGCCGAGGCGCTGCGCGACTCCGGCGTGCGCGTGTTGCTGGAGACGCAGGCCACCAAGGTGCAGCGCTCCGGCGAAAAGGGCGAGTACACCATCACGCTGACCGGCGGGGACACGCTGCGCGCGGACGCGCTGCTCGTCGCCATGGGCCGCACCGCGCGCACGGACGACCTGGGCCTGGACACGGTGGGGCTCAAGCCCGGCGCGACCATCGAGGTGGATGATCAGCTCCGCGCCACGGGTGTGGACGGCGGCTGGCTGTACGCGTGCGGCGACGCGAACGGCCGCAACCTGCTCACGCACATGGGCAAGTACCAGGCGCGGCTGTTGGGCGACGTCCTGCTGGGCAAGCCCGTGAAGGCGTGGGCGGACGCGAAGGCCACGCCGCAGGTCATCTTCACGCACCCGCAGGTGGGCAGCGTGGGCCTCACCGAGGACAAGGCGCGCAAGGCGGGCGTGCCGGTGAAGACCGTGCAGTACGAGTTGGGCAACGTGGCCGGCGCGTCCGTCATGGGCAAGGACCTGAAGGGCACGGCGAAGCTGGTGGTGGACGAGCAGCGCCGGGTCATCGTGGGCGCCACGTTCACCGGGCCGGGCGTGGGCGAGATGCTCCACGCGGCCACCATCGCCGTCGCGGGCGAGGTGCCGCTGGACACGCTCTGGCACGCGGTGCCGTCGTATCCCACCGTGAGCGAGGTGTGGCTGCGGCTCCTGGAAGCCTACGGGCTGTGATTGCGGCGGGGCGCTCCCGCGTGGAATGGTGCGCGCCCCACCGTGTCCCCGCCCGTGAATGAGCACCGCTGAGCCCGCCCGCCACCGCGCGTCCCTGAAGGTGGAGTGGGCGCTGTTGCTGGTGCTCGCCGTGGCGGCCGTGGCGGTGGGGCAGCATCCCCGGCGCGGCGCGGACTTCCGCGTCTACCTCACCGCCGCCGAGCGCTTCCGCGAGGGCACGGACCTCTACCGCGCCGAGGACGGCACCATGCCGTTCAAGTACGCGCCCGTCACCGCGCCCCTGTTCCTGCCCTTCACCGCCCTGCCGCCGCGCGCGGCCGTGGCGCTGTGGAACCTGGGCTCCGTGCTCGCGCTCGGCGCCGTGTCCGTGCTCACGCGCCGCGCGGTCCCCAGGGACGCGGAGGCCACACCGTGGCCGTGGGCTCCGGTGCTCGCCACCGCCGCGCTCCTGCCCGCGTTCTCCTTCGAGATCTTCTACGGCCAGGTGGACGCCGTGCTGCTGTGGCTGCTGGTGCTCGCGGCCGTGGGTGCCGAGCGGGGCCGCGCGTGGGGCCCTGGCGCGGCCTTCGCCGTGGCGTGCCTGCTCAAGCCTCCGGCCGCGCTCCTGGGACTGTTCTTCCTGGCGCGCCGGCACTGGCGCGTGGTGGGGACCACCGCCCTCTTTGGGGTCCTGCTGGTGCTGCCCACGCTGGGCCGCTACGGCTGGGCGGGCACGCTGTCACAGCTGCGTGACTGGACGGAGATCCTCGCGCGCACCACGCCGCCATGGGCGCTGGGCCACAACCCGCAGGGCCTGCCCACGCTGCTGCTGTCGCTGGTGCTGCCCGCGGAGTCGCTGCCTCCCGCTGGCTCGATGACCGGGGCGCAGGTCGTGGCGCTGGGGCTGTTCATCGGCGCGCTCGTGTGGGCACGGCCCGGTCCGGTGGAGCTGCTCGCGTTCTGCTGCCTGGGCGTCACGCTTCTGTCACCGTTGGCATGGCGCGCGAACTACCTGCTCGCGTGGCCGGTGATCCGCGCGGCGCTGGAGGGACGCTCACGGCTGGGACAGGTGTGCGTGGCCGCGGTGGCCCTCATTGGCATGGTCGTGTCCGACGCGGTGTTGGGCGCGGACCAGACCCGGCGCGTGTTGCTCTTCCGGCCGTTCGCGGTGGCGTACTCCGCCCTGCTGATCGCGCTGTTGTGGCAGACGCGGCGCCACGGAACGCCCACGGCGGTGATGTCCGACAAGACCGTGACTCACCTGCCGCGCGGATTTTTGAACGCTCGCGGTTCGTGACCCAATCGAAACAGGGCCGGGGGCAAAGTGTCACGGCGCCTGAACCTTCGTGACACACGGTGTCGCTATATGCGTCCCCGTCATGTTCGAAACGTTCGACAGCGCTTCCAGCGCCCCCGCCGCCCGGCGGTTCGCGCTCTCCACCACCGCGTCGGTCGCCGTCTTCGGACTCATCGCCGTGGCGGCGATGACCGCGGCCAACACGGTGAAGGAAGTCATCAAGGAGAAGAAGGTGGACGTCGTCTTCCGTCCCCCTCCGCCTCCGCCGCCTCCCGTCGTGGAGGTGAAGC